>JAAYKM010000098.1 GCA_012522415.1 Deltaproteobacteria bacterium
CAGGAGCATGGTTTTGACGGTCTCATTGATCGGCCGCCGATACCGAAGAGTTTTCCCACCGAGACGCCGGTCGAGGTCAGGGAGCAGGTGATTGCGCTTTCCCTCGAGCATCCGGCCTGGGGACCTGGCAGCGTGTCGGATATCGGTGGCCTTTAACGGCCATTTATCGTCCACTTATCCCACCTGATGTCCTTTTCCTCTTGCTTTTTTTACAGTATTCTGGTATAAAAACTTTTTCGTGCGTCGATTTAGCCGAATTGCAGGGCGCACAACCACAACCCTGTGGTCATCATTAACTGCTAAAGAGGAGAAGAAAATGAGCCGCCTGTCTTTGAAGTTCTATAAGGATGATTGGGTCGCCCGTCCTTCCAACACCACCGCCAACGAAAATCTCATCCACTACATTGCAAACAGTGCCCGCCTGAGCGGTTATGCGACCGTCCGGGACCTGGCCAGAGCCTTTGGTTTTAAAAACCCAAACAAAGTTACGAATGCGTTGCAGATATTTTTTTCAACCAGTGAAATTCATGACTCCTATATGAAAAAGCTGGTTGAGATCCTTGACCTGGATCCTCAAAAAATCGAAGAAATCAACTCCCAGCACAGAGACGCCCTCTTCAAAGATCAAAGGCTGTTTGTGCAACATTTTGATGCCCTCTATGCCAAGGCTGATTTTATCATATCGCATGAACGGTTTCGGAATATCATTTTTTTCGGAATGAACTTTGAAAGTCTCTGGGTTGGCCGACACCGTCCTCTGAGCTTGGGCGAGCTTTTCTTTCACTGGAAAGAGAACCGCCTGGTTACGGACTCCGCCTGCTGCGGGTTGCTTTATATTTTTCAGGCCGCAGGTTCCCCCCTGTCGGGAGCAAACTCAGTGACCGGATATTGTGACTCATGCAAGCAAATAATCAGTACCAAGCTTCCGTCTTTTTCTGCAATTCTCCATCCCTTATTGAATAATCCACCTCCTTGGCCTTATGCCGTCGTTGACGATTCCATGCAAGACCTGGTTCAAGAACTTAATTTGTAGGTTTTACCTCTGATGCCGGGAGGCCCTGATTGGACAAAATGTGCCGGGATCGTGGGCAGGTACCAAGGTCCCACGGGGATAACCGTTTGACGTAGAAATGGCTACGGCACATCCAAAATCCCCCTGACGGGGGCAAGGGTCACTCAAAAAGAAAACCCTTCTTTCCGAAAGCCTGTAACTCAGAAAACAATAAACTTGAGGATGGACAGGCCGGACGATTACATCTCCGCGAATGCCGTATCCTTGAAGATGTCCAGAATCGGCTTCCCTTTTTCATTCAGGAAGTGTACAACCGCAAACGTCCGTATTCTTTACTTCGATACGGACCGCCTGCGGAATTCGAAGAGCTCCTTTTAACCAACAACCCCTGAAGGACTCTCCTGACCGGAACCGTCCAGTCTCAGGGGTGCCGTCCAGTCTCAGGGGTGCCGTCCGGTTCTTTGGTATCTCCAGCGGGGTGTTGTAGCAAAACCAGACCGTACGAGGCGTTCTGTCTTTGCGAACAGTCCAGGCGGCCCGTCGTTCCGGTCCCGATTGCCGGGGCCGCCGGAGAAAACAAATCAGGGGCACAGGGGGAACAAGCATGAACATCGGAGAATGGGTGTCGAAGCGGGGACGGCTATACCCGGAAAGGCCGTTTCTCCGGGAGGAAACCGGCCGGGATTTTGATAACGGGACGTTTGACCGGCGCGTGAACCGCATGGCCCACGCCCTGGCGGGCCTGGGCCTTTCCAAGGGTGACCGGGTCGCCGTGCTCATGACCAATTCCAGCGAATTTCTCGAGGTATTTTTCGCCTGCGCCAAGACCGGCGTGATCATGGTCCCCCTGAATTTCCGTCTGGCCACACCGGAGCTGGCCTATATCCTCCGGGACAGCGCCCCCGGAGCGCTCATTTACACGTCCGACTTCGCGCAAAAGATTGCGGCGCTCAAAAATGCGGGGCTGTCTCCGGGTCCCTGCTTCCGCCATGGGGGCGGCGATCTGCCGGAAGACCCGGTCCTGTCGGATTTGACGGCGTCTCTTCCGGAAGATGAGCCGGTTCCCGCCTCGGAAATCACCCTGGATGACCCCCTGTTCATCATGTACACCTCCGGAACGACGGGGGACCCCAAAGGCGCCGTGCTTTCCCACGGGAACATTCTGTTCGGGGCGATTCACTCCCTTATCGGCTACGGTATGGACAAAACCTTCAGGTCCCTGGTGGTGGCCCCCCTTTTTCATATCGGGGCCCTGGCCGCTTCGGCCATGCCGGTCATTTATGCCGGAGGCTCCCTGATCCTGAAGAGCTTCTACAACGCCTCGGAGGTCATGAAGCTCATCGTCCGGGAACGGGTCAATTACATGTTCGCCGTCCCCGTCATGTTTCAGCTCATGGCCCGGTCCGACGAATGGGACAGGGCCGATTTTTCGCATGTCCATTATTTCATCTCCGGCGGCGCGCCGATTCCCGGCGAGGTGATCCGCAAGTACCAGGATGAAAAGGGCGTCGGATTTGTCCAGGGCTACGGTCTCACGGAAACGGGGCGGCTGACATCGCTCGACCTGGAGGATTCCATTACAAGGGCGGGTTCCGTGGGAAAGGAAGTCTTTCACATCGACCTGCGGATCGTCGGCAACGACGGCGGGGATGTTCCGCAAGGCGAGGCGGGTGAAATTGTCGTCCGGGGCCCCAATGTGTTTCTCGGCTACTGGAACAGGGCGAAGGAAACACAGGAGGCCACGGCGGGGGGCTGGTTTCACACCGGGGACATGGGACGGCGCGATGAGGACGGTTTCGTCTATATCATCGGGCGTAAACAGGAACTGATCATCAGCTCGGGAGAAAATATCTACCCGGCGGAGGTGGAGCGCGTTGTCCAGGCTCTTCCCCAAGTCAGGGAGGCCGCCGCGGTGGGTATGCCGGACCCGGAGAAACGGGGCGAGGTTGTGGCCGTGTTTGTCACCCTCCGGGAGGGGCAAACCATCGGAGAGGAGGACCTGATCAACGCCCTCCGGGGCAGGATCGCGGATTTCAAGATTCCGAAACGCGTCTTTTTTCTGGATGACTTTCCCCGGAATGCCCCCGGCAAGATTCTCAAGAGAGATCTGAAAAAATTCTTCGAAACCGGGGGGCCGGAACGATGAGATCCCTGCCCTTCAAGGAAGAACACCGGATCTTCCGGGACAGTTTCCGGAGGTTTCTCCAAAGGGAAGTGGTTCCTCACATCGAGGCATGGGAAGAAGCCGGCATCGTTCCCCGTGACCTCTGGGAAAAAATGGGCCGAATGGGATTCCTCTGCACGGCCGTTCCGGAGAGGTACGGTGGAGCCGGAGCGGATTTTCTCCACGCCGTGATCATCATTGAAGAACTGGCCCACTGCAATTTCTCCGGTCTAGGCATCCGCCTTCACAGTGACGTGGTCACGCCGTACCTGCTCGAATACGCCACGGAAGAACAGAAACGGGAATACCTGCCCCGGTGCGTCGCCGGCGAGATCATCACGGCCATCGGCATGTCCGAGCCCGGTACGGGCAGTGATCTCGCGGCAATTCGGACGACGGCGGTCGAACAGGACAACGCGTTCATCATCCATGGACAGAAAACATTCGTCAGCAACGGCGTCAACTGCGACCTGGTCGTTCTGGCCGCCCGTGACCCGAAGGAACCGGCCCCCCACCGGGCCATCGATCTTTACCTGGTTCAGGCGGGAACGCGGGGCTTCGAAAAGGGACGCCGCTTGAAAAAGGTCGGCTGGCATGCCCAGGACACGGCGGAACTCTTCTTTTCCGATTGCCGCGTACCCCGGGCAAACCGCCTCGGCGGCAAGGGCACGGGCTTCGCAAAATTGATGAAGCACCTTCAGCCGGAACGTCTGGTCATCGCGATCTGGGCCGTGGCCGCGGCCGAATTCATGCTGGAGGAAACCATTGCCTATGTCAAAAGGAGGGAGGTCTTCGGGAAACCCCTCGCCCGATACCAGAACACCCTGTTCGAAATCGCCGAAATGGCGACGGAAATCAGGCTGGGACGGAATCACGTCAATGCCCTGATCATGGAACACATGGCGGGGGAAAGCATCGTGATGGATGTGTCCATGGCCAAGTACTGGACGACGGAAATGGCGTTCCGCGTGGCCGATCGCTGCATGCAGCTCTTCGGCGGCTACGGTTATTGCGAGGAGTACCCTATCGCCCGGGCCTGGCGGGACATCCGGGTGAACCGCATCCTGGGGGGAACCAACGAGATCATGAAACTGGTCATCGCGAAAAATCTGGGTTTACAGGAGGGAAAAAAGAGATGAAGCAGAGAAAGGGGCCGGGGCGCATCGTCGTGCTCATTTTGCTGACCCTGAGCCTTGCGGTCATAACGAGTCCGGGCCGGGCCGAATATCCGGAACGGCCGGTGACCCTTCTGGTGGGTTTCGCCCCCGGCGGTTCCCTCGATCTCAGCGCCCGCGCCCTGGCGGCATCGGCGGAAAAGATCCTGGGACAGCCGGTGATCATCGAAAACAAAACCGGCGGAACGGGAACGGTGGCCCTGGCGTCCCTGCTTTCACAAAAGCCCAACGGTTACACCCTGTGCGCGACCCCCAGCTCGGTCCTGAGCCGGGTCTCACAGATACAGCGTGTTCCCTTCAGACCCCTGGCAAGCTTCAGGCCCGTCATCGGCTACGCCGCGCCGCAACTGGGCATTGCCGTCAGAGATGACGCGCCCTGGAAAAACCTCCGGGACCTGATCGACGAGGCAGGGAAAGCCCCCGCAAAAATCAGGTACGCCACGACCGGTGTCGGCAGCACGACCCATGCCGCCGTGGAGGAAATCGCCGCCCGGGCCGGGGTTCAGATGATCCACGTGCCCTACAAGGGAAGCAACGAAGCCATGACGGCCCTCCTTGGGCGCCATGTCGAGTTCGCCTCTCTGACCTCCGAATTCGTGCCGGCGGTCAGGGCAGGTCAGTTACGCCTGCTGGCGACAATGGGTGAGGAAAGATCCCCCACCTTTCGTGAGGTGCCCACCATGAAGGAATCCGGTTATGATTTTGTCACCGACGCGGTGTACGGCATCGTCGCCCCGGCGGGTCTTCCTCCGGGCATCGCCGAAAAACTGGAACAGGCCTTCACGAAAGCGGCGGAGGACAGGCGGTACCTGGAAACCATCAGAAAAATGGACCTGGTCCCGACCCGCTACGACAGTAAAAAATTCGATCTTTTTCTGAGAACCAACTGGAAAACAATCAACCGTCACCTGGTCGGCTCGGGGCTGATCAGGGAAGCGGCGACCCGGCCGGAATAACCGGCTCAACCTGAAACCCCAAACCGATCGGCAGAAAATGGACAAAAAAGAACTTGTCAGCGCCGCCCTCTGGTTGTGCGCCGCCTTGGCCGTCATGGCCGCCTCCCTGCACCTCGGTCTGGGGGTTCTCCGTCATCCGGGGCCGGGGTTCCTCCCTTTCTGGTCCGCCCTTTTGCTGGCCCTCCTGAGCGGTGTCCATATGTGGCGCCACCGGAGGGCTCGGGAAAAAGAACGTCCCCCCGCCGGGGCATGGGTGAACCCACCTGGGCCGGCCGCGGCCTGGACGACAGCCGTCCTGATCCTTTATGCCCTGGCCCTTCCGCAACTGGGCTACCTTCCCGCCACCTTCGGCCTGATGGTCGCCCTGTTTTCCATGGGCAAGCTGAAACTTCGGACCGCCGTTTCCGGAGCCGTTCTCGCTTCCGTTCTGACCTTCATCCTTTTTGATCTGTTCCTGAGAGTGCCCTTCCCCCGGGGTCTTTTCGCTTTCTGACTGTTCGCCCATGGACCTGATATTAAACAATATTCACGGCGTGTTTCAGGGTTTCGCCGTCGCGTTGCAACCGGAACATCTCTTTTTCATCTTCACCGGCTGTTTTCTGGGGACCCTGGTCGGCGTTCTTCCCGGTATCGGGCCGGTGGGCGCCATTTCGATCGTGTTGCCCATCACCTTTCAGATGTCGCCCACCGCCGCGGTCATCATGCTGGCCGGAATCTATTACGGAGTCATGTACGGGGGGTCGACCACCTCCATCCTGCTCAACGTGCCTGGTGAAGCCGCCTCGGTCGTGACCTGCCTGGACGGCTATCAGATGGCCCGCCAAGGCCGCGCGGGACCGGCCCTGAGCATGGCCGCCGTGGGTTCGTTCCTTGCGGGCACCCTGGGCCTGGTCGGCCTGCAGTTGATCGCGGCGCCGCTGGCCGATGTCGCTTTGAAATTCGGACCGCCTGAATATTTCGCGATCATTCTGGTCGGATTCATCTTCATCGTCCGCCTGACGGGGGGCCCGGTCATCAAGAGCGCCATGATGGCCTGTCTGGGCCTGATCCTGAGCCAGGTCGGCCTCGACCCCGTCACCTCGGAACAGCGGATGACCTTCGGCCTGCTGCACCTGTTCGAGGGAATCGGCATCGCCCCCCTGGCGATGGGACTCTTCGGTGTCGCCGAGGTCTTTGCCAATCTGGAAGCACACCAACACATGGAAACCCTGAGGGTGAGAATCAGAACGCTGATCCCTTCCCGCCGGGACTGGCTCAGGGCTCGATGGGCCATGCTGCGGGGGACGATGGTCGGTTTTTTCATGGGCATTCTTCCCGGGGGAGGCCCGGTCCTATCCACCTTTATCGCCTACGGCCTGGAGAAGCGGATCGCTAAAAACCCGGATCGTTTCGGAAAAGGAGCGATCGAGGGGGTTGCCGCACCGGAAGCAGCCAACAACGCCGCCGCATCGACATCCTTCATTCCCCTGATGACCCTCGGCATACCGCCCAACGTGGTGCTGGCGATCCTGTTCGGGGCGTTTCTTATCCACGGCGTTACGCCGGGGCCTCTGCTTCTGCGACAAAATCCGGACATGTTCTGGGGAATCATCGGGAGCATGTACATCGGCAACGTGATCCTCCTGGTCCTGAACCTGCCCCTGATTCCCCTTTGGGTTCAGGTGCTGAAAATCCCCAAAAAGGTTCTCTACCCCCTGATTCTTTTGTTCTGCGTCATCGGGGCGTACAGCGTCAACAACAGCGTGTTCGACATATATGTCATGATCTTTTTCGGCCTCTTCGGCTGCCTGCTCCGAAAATACGGCTATGAGGGGGCCCCTCTGGTTCTGGCCTTCGTCCTCGGCCCCCTGTTCGAGGTGAATCTCAGGCGGTCCCTTTTGATGTCCGGGGGCAGTTTCACCATTTTCTTCACGCGCCCCATCGCACTGGCGATCCTGATTGCGGCTTTCGCCCTTCTCATGATACCCGCCTGTCAGGCCTATCGAAAACATTTCCCAGGAAGGGGCCGCCCGTCCTGATCACGCCGGATGACCTCTTCCGTCTTTTCCCGGTCCTCCACGCCATTGTCAGCACCCCTTCCCTTCATGCCGTCTGTACGCGGAGAAATACGGGCCGGGAAACTCTTCTTGACATCGGGCGGCACATCGTTATGATGATGGCTCCGGCATATTGAGGCGCCAATCCATCATGGAAACTAAAAAACAAACAAAGATCAACTCCAAACTGCCCCTCACACAGTGGAGAATTTTCGATCAACACAGACAGGAAAAGAACCTTCTCGCCCGCGAACTTGACCTGCATCCCCTGCTCTCCCGAATTCTGGTCAACAGAGACATCACCACCATCGAAGAGGCCAGGAAATTCCTTCGTCCGGCCCTTGGGGATCTGCATAACCCCTTTTTGATGAAGGACATGAAAAAAGGGGTCCGGCGTCTCATCAAAGCCATGCACCAGGGACAGAAAATCATGGTTTACGGTGACTATGACGCCGATGGGATCACCTCGGTGGTATTGCTGGTCAAGTTTCTCCGAAATATCGGTCAGGAGGTGGATTACTATATTCCAGGACGGGTGGACGAGGGGTATGGGCTGAATCAAAGCGCCATCGACCGGATGCGGGACGACGGGGTAAACCTGATCGTCACGGTGGACTGCGGCATCTCTGAAAACGATCATATCGCCTATGCGAAAACCAAGGGGATCGACACGATCATTCTCGATCATCACGAAATACCGGATTCCCTTCCCCCTGCCACGGCAACGATCAACCCCAAACAGGCGGACTGCCAGTTCCCCTTCAAACATCTTTCCGCCGTCGGGATCGTTTTCAATTTTCTTATTGCCCTGCGGGGAGAGCTGCGCAAGGAAGGTTTCTGGAGCAGCCGGCCCTATCCAAATCTGAAGGAGTACCTCGACATCGTCGCCCTGGGAACAATCGGCGATATTTCCCCCCTGACCGATGAAAATCGGATTTTCGCAAAATTCGGACTGGATCTGATGACGGAAACACCGAGGATCGGCATTCAGGCCCTGAAAAGGGTCTGCGGACTGGACAACCAGGTCATTGATTCGGGAAAAGCGTCGTTCACCCTGATTCCGCGCATCAACGCGGCCGGGCGGGTCGCCTCGGCGAGCGACGCCGTGCAGTTGCTCCTCACGGAAGACATGACCGAAGCCAGGGAGATTGCCCAGAAGCTCGACGGGTTCAACCAGAAAAGACGATCGATGGAGAAGGACATTTTCGAAGAAATCATTGGAATGGTGAACGCGCGAAGCGAGGCGGACCCAAAAAACTCCATCGTTTTCGCATCGGAAAAATGGCATCCCGGGGTGATCGGTATCGTCGCTTCGAAACTGGTGGACCGGTTCTGCCGGCCCGCTATCGTAATCAGCCTGAGGGACGGCATCGGCAAGGGGTCAGGGCGAAGCATCTCCCATTTCAACATTTACCGGGGACTCAAGAAATGCGAGGCCTTTTTGTTGTCCTATGGAGGCCATCGTTTCGCCGCAGGCATTTCCATCCGCGAAGAGGATGTGGACGATTTTGGACGGACCTTCGATGAGATCATCCGCGTGGAAATGGACGAGGCGGAGTTCGTTTCGGAAACCCTGATCGACAGCCAATGCGACCTGTCGGACGTCGATCATGATTTTTTGCAGGAGCTGGACCAACTCGCCCCCTACGGCAGCAGGAACCCGGAACCGATCCTGTGCGTTCGCAACGCCTCAATCAGCGACCCCACCGTGGTCGGGAACAACCATCTGCGGATGCGCATCAACAAAAACGGCACAACACGAAACTCCATATGGTTCAGCAAGGGGCACCTGATACCGAATCTGACAGACCAGCCCCTCGATATTGCCTTCACACCGCAGATCAGTCACTGGCACGGAACAGCCAACATCCAGCTGAAGCTCGTCGATGTTTGCATGCCCGGAGGGGCGGTCGCACCTCAATAGAGAGGCCCGTTCGCCCATTGCGGGTTCACAGACCATACCCGGAGATTTTTTTAACACGAACAACTGAATACATCACGGAGGGGCCTCTATGGCTGAAAAGCGGGGGGCATTTCTCCGTCCTTCCTTGTTTCATCGAGAATAACCACGGTTTGGGCCAGTTTGTCGTGAAATCCCTGTTTTTTCCGGTCGAAGGCGATCCAGATGAAACCGAGATAGAGCGGGAGGGAAGAAAGGAAGTAGCCGATCCAGCGGAGGAAGGCTGTCCCGAAGGTCAGGGATTCCCCGCTGTCACGGATGACCCTGAGACCAAAAATCATCTTCCCCGGGGTCTTTCCGACAAGACCGATAAAATAGGTAAAATACACCATGGACATAAACAGGTGCAGGAGATTGAAAAGGAGGGCAAACCGAAAGGCGGCGGCCAACAGCCCCCCTCCGGCGGACCTGAAAGCCTGGTGCGCCGATGTCGTGCCCAGGACGGAGGTGCCGATCAGCAAAACGACGAAGGATAAAATATAAATGATCACGTTATCGAGCGTGAAGGCGAAAAACCTTCGATAGAACCCGCCATAGATTCGTGTTGTCATGGTCGCGTTTTCCCCCTATTTTCTGGAAAAAATACCCCGTTCATACTGAAGAATGGTCAGTATCGACATAACCGCCGTTTCCACCTTCAACACCCGTTCCCCGATGCTCGCCGACAGGAACCCCGCCTCCCTCGCCTCACATACTTCCTCTCCCGAAAAACCTCCCTCCGGCCCGACGACAAAAAAGAAGTGATCCGCGCAGGGGTGATCGGCATCATGAAAAATCCGCCGGATCGTCCGTTTCGCCTCGGCTTCCCAGAAAATGACTTTGAGCGCCCCTTCTCGAGGCCGAACGAGCATATCCCTGAAAGACATAATGGGTTCGATAACCGGAATGGTGGTGCGGCCGCACTGACGGGCGGCTTCGGAGGCGATTTTCCGCCACCTCTCGACCCTCTGATAAACGGCATCCGGGGAGAGGCGGACGATGGATCTTGACGAAACAAAGGGGATAAAACTGTTCACACCCAGCTCAACGGAACGCTGGACGATGAAATCCAGCTTACCCGCCTTCAGGAGCGATTGAGCAAGGGTCAGGCGGATGGGAGGCTCCTGAACGGGGGTCTTCTCCAGAATTTCGATGGAAACGCCCTGCATTCCGATAGTGCGAATGACGGCGCGGTATTCGAAACCGAGGCCATCGATCAGTTCGAGGGGATCGCCCTGGCGCATCCGAAGCACCCGCTGGGCGTAATGAATGTTGTCCCCCTCCAGGGAGACAACCTGGCCGGACACCATGGGCGCAGGGTTATAAAACCGGGGAACGGTCAAGGACACCCTTCCTCTTTCTTCAGAACATAGCAGAGCCACTCCTTTTCCGTCAGAAGGCGATGGAGAACGAGGGACCCGGTAAGGAAACTCTTCTCGATCATGTCCCGGTTTTCCACGATGATGCCGGAAATGATCAGATAACCCCGGGGTCGGAGAAGCGCGACAAGGGTCGGTTTCAATTTCGTGTGGATCTTCTCCGTCAGGTTCGCAACGATGAGGTCGAAGGAATCCTTCAGAGAGGCCACGTCGCGGTTGACGGCCTTGACACGGTCCGCCACGTCATTCATCTGAATATTCTCGCGGGCGATGCCGACGGCCTTCCTGTCCACATCCAGACAGAGAACCTTTTCCGCGCCCAGCTTCGCGCAGGTGATGCCGAGGATGCCCGTTCCCGTCCCAACGTCCAGAACTTCCCGGGCGGTGGTCTCCCGGTCTTTGGCGATCACCTCTTCCAGCGCTTCCAGGCACATCCGTGTCGAGGCGTGCTGTCCCGTTCCGAAAGCCATGCCCGGATCGATTTCAATGACCGTATCGCCCCCCTGGGGCGTGTAACGTTCCCAGGTCGGCTTGATGACGATACCGCGGCCGACACGGAGAGGCTTGAAGTACTTTTTCCACTGCTCCCCCCAATCCGGATCTTCGATGGTGTCCCTCAAAAACCTGATTTTCTCAAGGGCAGGGAAAAGATCGGCCAGGCTCTCGATGTACTTTTCCAGCCGGAGGATGCGGTTCTCGAGGTGTGAATCGAAGGGTAGATAGGCATACACGACCCCGTTCCCCGCCGGCTCAGGCAGATCGTTGGGTGTCCAGGGTTCCAGGGTTTCCTCGTAGACACCCTGGGCGCCGATTTCGATCATGAAGTTGGATATCGCCTCCCGGAGCGCTTCCGGAACGGACAACGCAAGCTTCAGCCATCTCTGTTTCCTCTCCTTGTCCTTTCCCGCCATTTTCGCCCTCCCCTTTCCGCCTGAATCGCAAACCCGTCAGGATCTCCTTCCTGGATAACGTCAACATTTGTTCCATTTTATAACCCTTTTCCCTTGATATTTCAAGCAGCTTGAATTTAATAGGGCTTCGTGTTAGCGTTTCCCGGCTCTACGGTGAATACCACCGTTATTTGGCGGGGTTTATACCGAAAGGTTGAGCCCGGCCGGGAAGAGACAGAGGGTTGCCGTATTGAAATATTACCCTGTTTTTCTTGATATTTCCGATAGACAATGTGCCGTCGTGGGCGGGGGTGAGGTCGCCTTCCGCAAGGTCCGGCGCCTGCTGCAATGCGGTGCCCGGGTCAAGGTCATTTCCGCAAAGCTTTCGCCGGAAATGGAGGCGTTGAAAAACCGCAACGAGATCGTGCATATCAACGGCCGATACAAAGCGGATCACATCGCCGACGCGTTTATCGTCATCGGGGCCACGAACAGCCGGACGGTAAACAACCGGATTTTCCGGGACGCGCGTGCCGGGAAGGTCCTGGTCAATATCGTCGATGAACCGGAACGGTGTGACTTCATCTTGCCCTCCGTGGTCGAGAGGGGCGATCTGGCCATGGCGATTTCGACAGGCGGAAAAAGCCCGGCCCTAGCCAGACACCTGCGGCAGGAACTGGAAGAGGTCTACGGAGAGGAGTACGAAATCTATCTCGATATTCTAGGCCAAACCAGGGCAATCGTTCTGGCCCGGAGGCAGCCTTCCGATGAAAACAGGAAAATTTTCGAGGCTTTAATCCACTCCGACCTGCTGAAGCGCATCCGGGAAAGGGACTGGGACGCGGTGAAGGAACTCGTCCGTGAAATCATTGACGAACCAATCGAGGTCAATCTGTCGTAATGGAAAAACTTCTCCTCGAAATGGCCTTGATCAGCTATTTCATCAGCACAACAGGTTATGTGGGATCGCTCATCATCCAGAGGATTTTCCTGGCTAAGATCGCGACCTGGCTTCTGGCCGTTGCCTTTTGCTTCCACACGGCAACACTGTTCAGTCAGTATTTTGTGACAGGCCAGGGTTCGGTTACGAGTCTTTACGGATGGGCCTCCCTGTTCGCCTGGGCCATTGCCGGCCCCTATCTTTTTTTCCAGATCCGGACCAAAACAAGAATTCTCGGGGCCATCGTCTCACCTCTGACATGCCTTCTGGTGCTGGCGGCTTCGCAGTTGATGCACGGCGGAGTGCTTCTTCCGGAAAACCTGAAGGGTCCGCTGGTCATGATTCACGTCATTCTTTCCGTTACGGGAGAGGCCCTGTTTGTACTCGTCGCCCTGGCAGGCATGCTGTATCTCATCCAGGACCGTCAAATCAAGAACAGACGCCTCGGCGCTGTGACACGGATCCTTCCACCGCTGAAGGACCTGGACCGGATCAACCACTACGGCCTTCTCCTCGGTTTCCCCGTTCTGACTTTCGGTCTCCTGTCGGGAGCGGCCTGGGCCGGAGAGGTCTGGGGGAGCCACTGGCAATGGGACCCGAAGTTAATCTGGGCGCTTCTGTTCTGGCTCTGTTTCGCTTTCATACTGCATCAGCGTCTGGCCATCGGCTGGAGCGGGCATAAAGCGGCACTCCTTTCCGTCACGTTCCTGCTGGGTCTTCTTGCGTCACTGACTTTTATAACACTCGGTTTTTCCACAATACATTCATTTCGCTGAAGACATGAACATCATTCTTTTTGGCCTCAATCATAAAACCGCCCCCCTGGAGATACGCGAAAAACTGTCCTGCGTCCCTTCAGAAGGGTCACATCCCCTGCCCGAGATCATGCGGATAGAAGGGATCCGGGAGGCCCTTTACCTGTCCACCTGCAACCGGACGGAGATCTTCTTCCGTGCGGAGGGATCGACGGAAGAAACCCTGGGCCATTTAAAGGAATTGGTCCGGAAACGCGGCGGCTTTGCCGCGGAAGAGATCGACCGGTATTTCTACCTCCATTTTGACGAACAGGCCCTCCGGCATCTGTTTCGTGTCGCTTCAAGCCTTGATTCCATGGTTATGGGAGAACCGCAGATTCTGGGCCAGGTCAAGGAATCGTACAGGGAAGCCGTCCATAACGAGGCGACGGGCATACTGTTGAACAAGATCTTGCACCACACCTTCCGAGTCGCCAAAAGGGTGCGGACGGAAACGGGTATTGCCTCTCATGCCGTTTCCGTGAGTTTCGCCGCCGTCGCTCTGGCCAAGAAAATCTTCGGAACCCTGGCCGGGAAAACGGTCATCCTCATCGGCGCCGGCGAGATGGCGGAACTGGCGGCTCGCCACCTGATGCAACACGGGGCCGGCCGGATTCTGGTCGCCAACCGGTCTCTTGCCCGGTCGATGCAACTGGCGGAGCTATTCAAAGGCGACGCCGTCCCATTCGACGATCTCGCAACGTATCTTCAGGAAACGGATATCGTGATCACTTCCACGGGGGCCCCGACCTATATCGTCTCCAGAGAGATGCTGGCTTCGGCCCTGCATCGTCGCAAAAACCGTCTCCTGTTTCTCATCGATATTGCCGTCCCCCGGGATATCGATCCCGCTGCGGGGCGATTGGATAACGTATACCTCTACAACATCGATGATCTCCAGGATATTGTAGACGAAAACCGTAACATCCGTCAGAAGGAAATGGAGAGGGCGGAAGAAATCGTGACGGAAGAGATCGGGCGTTACAGAAATTGGTACAACACGCTGGAAGTGGTTCCAACCATCGTTTCACTCAAAGAAAAAACGGCTGGGATCATTCGGGGTGAACTCGAAAAATCCTCGCCGTGGATGCATAACCTCACGGAAGAGGATCGGGCCCATATTGAGGGTCTTTTATCATCCGTGGTGAACAAGATCCTTCATGACCCGATTGTCGGCTTGAAGGACAAGACCACCGACCACAGCGCAAAACCCTATATCGCGGCTGTCAGACATTTATTCAATCTGGAGGAGGATGGACCATCAGAAACACGATCAGAATAGGCACACGAGGCAGCAGGCTTGCCCTGACCCAGTCCGGATGGGTGGCTGACCGGATCAGAGACCAATATCCGGGGACCCTGGTGGAGCTAAGGGTTATCAAAACGCGTGGTGACGTCATCCAGGACGTGGCCCTCGCCAAGATCGGCGGAAAGGGGCTTTTCGTGAAGGAAATCGAGGAGGCGCTTCTGAAAGGCGATGTGGACCTCGCCGTCCACAGCATGAAGGATGTCCCCGTCGAACTCCCGGAGGGGCTGGAAATCAGCCTCACCCCTCCCCGGGAGGATCCCCGGGATGTCCTGATTTCGCGGAATGGCCTGAAGATGGAGGCCATGCCGTCGGGATCACGTATCGGGACAGGTTCGTTGCGCCGCCGTATCCAGATGTTGAACGCCATGGGCCATCTTGAACTGGTGCCGATCCGGGGCAATCTGGATACGAGGCTCAGAAAGGTGTCCGAGGGTCTGCTGGACGGTGTGATCGTCGCGGCGGCGGGCATGAAGCGGATGGGATGGGAGGACCGGATTTCCCAGTTCCTTTCCCCCGGGACAATGCTCCCCGCCGCATGCCAGGGCATTTTGGGGATCGAAACACGACAGGGCGACCCCCTGCGTGACGATCTTGCCTTTCTTCACGACTCCGAAACATGGACGGACATGTCGGGAGAGAGGGCGTTTCTGACCAGGCTGGGCGGGGGATGCCAGTCACCGGTCGCCGCTTTCGGGGAAAAAGAGGGGGATGCGTACCGTATCACCGGGCTGGTGGCTTCACTGGACGGCAAAAGGGTTGTGCGGAAAGGATTATCCGGCCCAGCCGGGCAAGCGGCGGAACTGGGGGACAGGCTTGCCGGGGAAATTCTTGAGAAAGGCGGTCGGGAAATTCTTGCGGCCATATATGCCTCGACGCCGTAAGTTTGCGAACCTGAGACGGGGAAAACATTTCAAATCTCATTGGAACGGAGAAGAATCTTGAAAAAAGGCAGAGTCTATCTCATCGGTGCGGGACCAGGCGACCCGGGGCTGATCACCCTGAAGGCTGTTCAGTGTCTGAAACGGGCCGACACGGTCATCTACGATCATTTGGTCAGCAGGGAGATTCTCTCCCACGCAGAAAGGGCTGTCCGCATGATCTACGCCGGAAAGGAGGGCGGCCGGCATACCCTTACGCAGGAGCAGATCAACCGTTGTCTGATCGACGAGGCCGAGAAGGGGCTCATCGTAGCCCGTCTGAAGGGGGGGGACCCCTTTATTTTCGGAAGGGGCGGGGAAGAGGCGGAAATTTTGGCCGAACGGGGCATCCCTTTCGAAGTCGTGCCGGGTGTTACATCCGCCGTCGCCGTTCCGGCCTATGCGGGCATTCCTCTGACGCACCGCGCCCATGCCGCGACCGTCGCATTCATCACGGGTCATGAGGACCCTGCAAAACCCGAGAGTCGTATCGACTGGAAAAGCCTGACAGGAATCGGGACCCTCGTCTTTCTCATGGGTGTCAAAAATCTTCCCAACATCACTTCCAATCTGCTGGCGGCGGGAAAAGAACCGGAAACGCCGGCGGCACTCATCCGCTGGGGAACGACGGGGGATCAGGAAACCCTGGTTGGCGATCTTGTCAACATCGCGCAACAGGCGAAAGACAGGGGCTTCAAGCCCCCTTCTGTTCTCGTTGTGGGCGGGGTTGTGTCTCTGCGCCCGATGTTGAACTGGTTTGAAACGCGTCCGCTTTTCGGTCGAGGGATCGTCATTACCCGGCCGGAAGCCCAGGCGGAGGAATTTCTCGCCCTGCTCCGCGCGGAAGGGGCACAGCCCCATCTTTTCCCGACGATCAGAATCGTCCCGCCGGAAAGCTTCCAGAAGCTGGATCGGGCCATCGAAAACATCGACACCTACCAATGGCTCATTTTCACCAGCGCCAACGCGGTGCGGTTTTTCTTTCAGCGTCTTCAGACATTGGAAAGGGGCCTGAATGATCTCGGGAATGTCCGTATCTGTGCCATCGGCCCCATCACGGCAGGGGAAGTGGAAAAGCGCGGACCGGCCGTCCATCTCGTCCCCCCTGTCTTTACCTCTGAGGGTGTTCTCGAAATCCTTGAAAAGGAGGACCTGGCCGGGAAAAGAATTCTCATTCCCCGGGCGGAGAAGGCCCGGGACATCCTGCCTTCGGGGCTGGTTCGGGCGGGCGCCGAGGTTGACTGTATAACGGCCTATCGGACGGTGTCGTCAGGCAGGAAAAAATCCGACCTCGACAGGTTAATCAGGGAAGGCCGGGTCGATGTGATCACCTTTACAAGTCCTTCAACGGTGGCTCATTTCATGGACATCATGGGCGCATCCTATCCGCTTCCCCCGGCGGTGAAAATTGCCTGCATTGGTCCGGTAACCGCGGATGCGGCCAGGAAGGCGGGACTCGCCGTGGATATTCTCCAGGAACGGTATACGGTGCCGGCTCTGGTGGAAAGACTCGTGGAATACTTCTCAAGGGAAAAATCCCCGGCATGAAGGACAGACCTGTCGAAAGCCCGCAATAGGGCCGCCCTACCCTTCCGGGCTGAAGTCTTTTTTTGGGGCGCCGCAGATCGGGCAGGTCCAGGTGTCGGGTATCGCTTCGAAGCTTGTGCCGGCCTCGACACCATTATCGGGATCGCCTTTGACGGGGTCATAAACATAACCGCAGACATTGCAGACGAAACGAACCCGGTCTTGCGCAGGGGCGGACACCTCTTCCTGCACATAGGTAGGCGCCGTTTTGGGCGATTTCCCCCCCTTGACCTCATGGTAATACGCATAGGTCATGGGTTCCGCGTCAGAAAAAACCTCACAATCGACAATCTCACCCAGAAAAATCGTATGGGTTCCGCAATCCATTTCATTGACCACCTTCGCCTCAATGCAGGACACGGTCTCATCAAGAACGATGGGCGCCCCCGTAACGCCGATCTTGTAGTTGATCTTTTCGAATTTATTCACATCGCGGCCGCTCTTGAAACCGAACTGACCGATCAGGGTCATGGGCGCCGTTTTGGCCAGAATGGATATCGAGAAAAGCCTGCTCGAGACAATGTATTCATGGGTGAGGTTCAATTTGTTGATGCTGATCGCGATGCTCGGCGGTTTCGAGGTGACTTGAAACACCGTGTTGGCGATCTGTCCATCGATCTTGTCTCCGGATTTTGACGAAATGATGTAGAGTCCATAGCCTATTTTTTGAAACGATTTGGTGTTCATGGTGTGTTTTCTCCTTTTTTCACAAAACTAAGCCAGATTCCCCGGATGAAAAACAAGACCAAGGCGAAGGCGCCGATGGAGAAGACGACATCAGGGACGAGTCGCGCCCAGCTCAGCATGCGGATGACCTCGCCGGTCGTGATCTCCGGGCTGCGCGCATACCAGAGTCCATACTTGACCGCAAAGTAAAGTTGATAAAAACCCGCCGGAACCAGGCTGAACACCGTCATCGATGCCAATCCCCCGTTCAATCCCCAAAAACTCCATTTCAGCATTCGATCCGACCAGGCCGCCCGGGAGAAAATATGGCGGACCGAAAAGAGCAGCAGGGAAATGGCGAGCATACCGTAGACCCCGAAAAGCGCTGTGTGCGAATGAATCGGGGTCGTGTAGATCCCCTGCGAATAGTAGAGTACGATGGGGGGGTTGATCAGAAATCCGAAGACCCCGGCGCCGACAAGATTCCAGAATGCCACCGAGATGAAGAAATAGATCGGCCACCGGTACGGAAAGGCCCTCCCTCCGGCTTCGATTACCCTCAGATTGTGGGCCGCTTCAAAACCAAGAAGGGAAAGGGGAACGACTTCCAGGGCCGAAAAAACGGCTCCCAGCGCGATAATGACCGTCGGGACTCCCGTCCAATAGAGATGGTGGAAGGTTCCGACCACACCGCTTCCCAAATAGAGAAAAATGATGAAATACACACTCTTCAGGGCAAATTCCCTGCTCACGGCCCCGATATGTGAAAGCAGGAAGGCCATCACCACCGTGGCAAAGACTTCAAAAAACCCTTCAACCCAAAGGTGAACAACCCACCATCGCCAATACTCAGCATCGGCAAGATGACTTCCCTTGCCGTACAGAAGCCCGGCCATGTAAAAAAGCGGAATGGTCACCGCGCTGTAAAGGAGGACATGGGTTAATCCACCGGCAT
This sequence comes from Deltaproteobacteria bacterium, assembly GCA_012522415.1. NCBI lineage: Bacteria > Pseudomonadati > Myxococcota > Myxococcia > Deltaproteobacteria bacterium. The sequence goes on from JAAYKM010000098.1 coordinate 18,720, forward strand.
CCCTTTCAGCTTGCAGAGCCGGTCGTATGGCCCGCCAGACGAGAATGAGCCAGATGACCATGCCGGCAATAAGCAAAAGCTGACAAACACGTCCCAGTTCAATATACTCAAAACCCTGATGTCCGAAAAGAAATCCATCTCCTCCCAGATATCCGGCAATCGACACCCAGGTTCCGGAGAGGCTCCCGACCACAACCACCACAAGGGCGACGAAGAGACCCCAGGCCCAGCGGGCCTGGCCCCTGGGTTCCCTGCCGACGAAGGGGCCGATAAACAGGCCCGTGGCAAGGAAACAGGTGGCGATGAAAAAAATGGCCAATTGGACATGCCAAGTGCGGGTCGCCACATAGGGTAAAATTTTGGCTAAGGGGATACCGAAGAATGCGTTGCCCTCGATCGTATAATGGGCCGTCAGGGATCCCAGACCGATCTGAATTACAAGAAGGACGATCGCCGTGAAAAAATAGATCAGCGTGACCTTTTGGCTGGGTGTCGGGGCAGGCTCGGCGAATTCCATCCGGAGACGGGAAGCATCATAGCCGCTTTGACCGATATAGCGCTGATAGACGAACAGGGCCGCCGCGATGCCGAAGATCAAAAGGATGACACTGACAATGGACCAGATAAGGCTGTCGGGAAGGGGTTCATTACCGACCAGGGGATCATACGGCCAGTTACTCGTGTAGGTGTGGGGCGCATCCGGCCGAAGGGTCCCCGCCGACCAGGCAAGCCAGGCGAAAAATCCCGAAATCCGCCTGCCCTGATCCTCCGTCTGAACGATACCCGGCTGCAGACTGATCCGGTCATCCCCCTCGGAAAATA
>JAAYKM010000099.1 GCA_012522415.1 Deltaproteobacteria bacterium
CCGTCGGTCAGAATCAGTTTGAGGTAATCGTATTCCATCGGATCGCCGGCCTTCTTGTTGCCGTAAACGCCGCCGAGGCTAAGCAGGCTTTCCGCGCTTATTGCTGCGCGCACATCCGCAGGGATTTCTGCTCCCCGCCATATTTTTACGGGAAGGGTATTGGGTTTCATGCCCTTTTCAAGCATGCCCTTCCGGTATTCGATCTGTTCAAGCTCTTGAGTCATTTCGGAATATTTTTTCAGTTTATTGTTCATACAATCCCCAGTCTATTTAAGAAGGCATTTATCCGCTCGAAGGCATCCCGGGTGACTCTCTCTACATCTTCCTGATCATAGGCTTCTTCAAAATCAGCAACGAACTTTGGCCCGAGTGATCTGAGGGAGGAAAAGTGCTTAGCAATCTTTGCAAGTCCTTCCTGAACCAGACCATGGGACAGGTGAGGCCGGAATTCTTCCGCAATAGTTTCTATCCCACCAGGATAGAACAGAAGGCAGTAGTAAATATCCCAAGCGTCTTTCTCCTTGAGCCGATCGTCCAGCGCCATCCCCTTCATGACGAGAAACGGGACAATGGAAGCGACTCTCACGGTCACGCGGTCCAACCCACCGCCGGGGATTTCGCCCTCCACGGATACCTCAGTAACCATTTCGAAAGCTAAATCACAACCGCGTGCCTTGCGTGCCTTTATTCCCTGAACCAACTGGGTGCGGTGCTTCTTGCCTGTGCCCTCATATTCACCGGATAGAAGATCAACTTGTACCTTTATAACCGAACCACCGAGTGGCACATCGCGAAAAAAGATGAAGGGCTGCCTTTCTTCCCCCTGATAATAACCTCGGGAAGTGAGCAATTCCTCGATCAGTTTGTAACCAGCCTCCTGAATCTTTAAATGGTTCAGGGCAAGATCGATATCCATGCTCCCTACATGGGGGCGCGGTTTCTGGGGGATTAAGAATTCCGGTACCCATCCGCCAATGAGCACGATGTTGTCCCGATACTCACCCAGAAGATGCGTCAGTTCAATCAGTACGGATTTTGCCGCTTCCACCGCCTCGGCGGTATAATCTCTGCACGTTACCATGAGCGCTTGATCACCTCGTCCAATATTGCCTGAGCGGCTTCCGATCCGCGTCCCTTAAGTTCAATCAGATCGAGGTAAACCTGCACCGGCGATGCTATGCAAATATCGTCGATTTGTCGTGTGCCGTAAAAGACACCTTCGTCATAGGGTACAAAAAGAGTGACATTGGCCCCGCTGGTCACTTCTTTCAGCAAAAGCTTCTCCGCAATAATTTCCATATCACGCGATACATATGCCATGGCGCGCTGGTAACGAACGGAAGGAGCATAGCGCACAGCACCGGAAAAACCTGTCAAGGCATACTTGATGCCTTCCCCGTCGCAAGCCATAGCCAAGTCGGCCTCTATCTCGGCAATCGTTTTCAACGTGTAGTAATTTCGTAGTATATTCTTCCGGTAGTTGGAGTTTTCAGACCATTCGGTCAGAAGGCTCCCTGGGTCTTTGAGCAGCAATCCGGCATTGGAACTTTTTAGCCACTTACGATCTTCAAGAAGCCTCTGGGCGTTAGCAATCTGCCCTAGGCTCACATCCGCTTCCTCCGCCCATGCCTGGTTCCTCCACGGACTCTTTGAATCAGTCAGGAGCACCCGCAACACACGTGCTGCCTTCGGGGAATAAAGTGACCGCAGGTCCCGCTTTTGGGCAAAAGGATTGGGGTTGCCCCCCTGTTCGATATAGACCTGGCCGAAAG
>JAAYKM010000100.1 GCA_012522415.1 Deltaproteobacteria bacterium
CCGGTGTTGTTGACGGTAATAATACCGCTTACCCGGCAAACCTCCTCCGTCTCCAGTGGAGTGCGGGATGCGGTGATGGTATAGCTGATGCTGCCTGTTTCTCCCCGTGCCAGGGTCAGGGTTTCCGGTTCCGCTGTTTTTGTAATTGACCAGCCATACACGGTCCGCTGCTCCCAGATTCCATCCGCAGTCAGCGTCACTGTTAGCGAGGTCCCTGCCTGTGAAGAGAAGCATTCTTGATTGGCCAGGGCGGGGGCTGCTGCCATCAGTAAAACCATGCTGATAACGATCAGCAGAACAACTTTATTCAGATTCATTTTTTATCCTCCTTTCTCTTTTTAAAGAAGTCGATTTCCATGTGATGGGTTTTGTCGCAAATGTATATGCCGGATCAAGCGGTATTATTAATAAAAAAGTTCGCCAATTAACGGCGTAAAATGGAGTAATAAGGGATATCCATACCCGGGGGAAGGGGCCCGGTGGAAATTAGAGCACTAATATATAGATTGTGAGGTTGAATAGACAGCATAAAGGGACATTTGCCGGCATTAAGTTAAAGACGGTTCCTTTTTCAGGGTAAGTTCGATTGAATTGCCTTCCGTTGATAACTGTGCTATACTACCGACGGATAATTCAATTACACACGCCTCCGGAGCCCGGACCGGGTCGGCCGTCTGCGGGCCGCGGGAGAGGCCTTGAGGGAGCGCGGTGGATAAACCAAAGGAGGAATTTTCTTGGCAATCGTGACCATGAAACAGCTGCTCGAAGCGGGGGTTCACTTCGGGCATCAGACTCGACGCTGGAATCCCAAGATGAAAAACTATATCTTCACCGAACGCAACGGTATCTACATTATTGATCTGCAGAAAACAGTCAAGCTGATGGATGTGGCCTTCAACTTTGTGCGCGATATCGCCGCGCGGGGCGGCCACGTAGTTTTTGTAGGTACCAAGAAACAGGCCCAGGAATCGATCCGGCTTGAAACTGAAAGATGCGGGATGCATTATGTGAACCAGCGTTGGCTCGGCGGGATGCTGACTAACTTCCAGACCATCAGCCGGCGGATTCAACGGCTGCATGATCTGGAGAAGATGGAAGAGGACGGCACCTTCGACCTGCTGCCCAAAAAAGAGGTGCTCATCCTGAAACACGAGCATGAGAAGCTGCTCAAGTTTCTCGGCGGGATCAGGAACTTGAAGGCCCTGCCCGATGCCGTCTATGTCGTGGATCCGCGCAAGGAGAGGATCGCCGTAGCCGAAGCGCGCAAGCTGGGCATCCCCATCATCGCCATCGTCGATACCAACTGCGACCCCGATGAGATAGATTACATCATTCCGGGGAACGACGATGCGATCAGGGCCATCAAGCTGATCACCTCGTGCCTGGCCGATGCGGCTATCGAAGGCCGGCATCTTCTGGATGCGGATCAGGACGAAGATGATGTCGCAGGAGAAGGCGCAGAGATTCGGAAAGATGCCGCCGTTAAAGATGATGCCGGTAAACCGGCGGAGAAACCGGAAGAAAGCACCGCCATTGAGGCATCAGAGAAGCCTGCCGGATAACGGTAGGGGAGTAGATCAGAATTCCCACGTTTTACACAAAACACGATTAGTGAAAGCGTATTTCAAATACTAGATCCTTCGGGCTTCGCCATCAGGATGACAGAAACCACG
>JAAYKM010000101.1 GCA_012522415.1 Deltaproteobacteria bacterium
CTCTCAGGCACAGGGTACAGCTGTCAATACATCGCCCCTGGTCTGAAGGTGTATACTCTCCCCGTTCGTTCCATTCCATTGCAAGATTTCCCGCAGGGCAGACTCCGGCGCATACGCCGCAGCCTGAGCAGAGGTTGTTTTGAACAACGAGGTCAAAGACGTTCACCATTTCTATCACCTTGATTTTCTCATATTAAAATCACAGAACCGATAAAAAAATTTAAAAACATTCGCTTTCTGATAATCAGCCAAGCGCTTTCTTTATTTTCAGCAGAGACCGAAGGAGCGTACGTAACATCATATCCGCGTAAAAAAACAGAGCGCAACTGCCTTTCAGGTAATGATAGCGGTCTCTTCCCGTGACAGGGTAGTGCTCCCTTAAAATGTCATAATACATCTGCATTCTTTGGTGATCTCTGAAATTCGCGGCAAGCCAGAATCTTTTCCTGGCATATTTCCGATCGATAATTGCAATGCAGTTATTTCTTTCTTTTTCATCCATATCCATCGAACTGATTACGGTTTTCAGAATATCTTCATGTTCTTCTGCTCTCTTCAGGTGATCCTCCAGGCTTTTCGCCGAATGTGAGTGGCTTTCCTCTCGAATCATGTAATCATAAAGAAATTCGTCAATGTATCCGCATGTGAATCTATAAGCAATGGGAAGCAGCATCTGCCAATTCTGACCACCCCTGCTAGCATATATGGTTTTCTCTGGATTTGCTAATAAAAAGGCTGAGGTTCGAATCATATAGCCGCCGGGCGCAAAGTAAACATTTTTCTCCTCTATAAGGTCATGAAACAAATCATCTGGCCCATCAATAGGAGGAATGCGCTGTAAAGATCTTATTTGCTTCATATTCTTCTCATTAAAAACCCTTACTTTACAAAGGACCATACCGCAGTCTTTGTTTTTTTCAAGAAAGCTGACCTTTTTTGAAATGTTGTCTGGATGCAGGACATCATCTGAATCCGGCCATGTGAGGTATTCGCCCGTAAATATTTCCAGGCCTTGATTCAGTGCACCCGCCGGCCCTTTGTTCTCCTGGAAAATATAAATGAACCTGATGCCTTTGGATGAAAATTTCTCTTGGTACGAGAAAACTATTCTCTCCGTATCATCCGTAGAACCATCGTTTACAAAAATAAACTCTATATTTGAATACGTCTGATCCAAAACGGAATCCAGGAAACGGCGGACGAAAGAGGCTCCGTTGAAACAGGGGGTGATTATGCTTACAAGAGGTTCTTTATTGGGGTCAGTCATTATTTTCCTCTCCCATGAAATCGTTCTGCAATAATTGTCAGCAAATAGCAAAATTCGTCCCTTTTTCTTGAGAAGAAAAAAAACATTCCGTTAGTTATGAGAACTACGAGAAACAGCAAGGATATAAATTCGGCTGCCGTTTTATTGATCCAGAGAAAATGTTTTATCAGTTCAAGGGGAACAAGGGCCGCAAATACGACAAGCAGGTATTTCAGTGAATCTTTATAGTAATCAAGGGGATTTTTCTGAAAAGCTGACCGATAAACAATGACAGGCCGCGTGAACGTGGACACAAGCCCGGAAACGACCGTACCCACGTATACTCCCGCAAGGCCCATTACCTGAACCAAAACGACAGAAAGAACCAGGTTTACAAAGGCCTGAACAAGGGCAATGAATTTATCCGCATCGAATATTCCGGCGGCTGTCTTGAAATTGTTGATTATTATCCTGTGCCCCATGAAGTAATAGTTCAGCAATATGAGGGAGATTACCGAATGCTCGATGACCATCGACTGCCCTATCCACAATTGAATGAAAGGTGTAAGAAGAACGAAAAAAGCTACCGAGGCAAATCCGTACAGCCAGAACCCGACAAACCTGTACACTCTGAACAGGAAGTACTGCTTCTCCCTGTTTTCAGTGGCAATGAGATTGCCAAAACCGGAAACGACGGAATGAAAAATGATGTTAATGAATCCACTGATGGAGGTGATAAGCAGATTATAGTTGGAGATAAGGCCGACAGTCGTCACGTTTATGAAAGCGGAAATGATGATGTTGTCCGTCTGATGCACACTTATATCCCCGATCTTATGATAGATCAGGGCTTTTATGTTCTTGCTTATCGTTTCCGTTTCCTGTTCGGGAAGTTTGCAGACATTCTTCTCCAGCAAATAGGGATACAGCCTGTTGAGATACGTATTAACCAGGAATTTTTGCACTAACCCTATTAACGCACCAACAAGGAGATAGAGAAGGAAGTTTTTCAGCAGGACCAATACGATAATCTGGACGAAAATAGTAATAGATACGGTTATTGTGTGTATATTGGTCTGGATGTAGTTTCTCTGTTCTGCATTTACAATGCTGTATTTGTAAGCAACGAAGTAGGAACTAACCGTGTTGAAGAGGAAAATCAGGTAATAGACCCGCAGTTCATTGAAGCCTATGTTTACCGGATCCTTGATGATTCGGTGAAGAAAAGGGACAAGCGCAAACCCTAATACAGTGACCACAAATGCTACGATTCTGTAGGAACGCCTGTATAGATTCATAAGTGCCTTGATTTTTTCTACGTCTTTTTCCGCAGCAGGCTTATACAGGCTGAAATTCATCGCCGTACCTATGCCGAGTTCGGCAAGAGAAAGCACTGAGAGCACGTTGGTGAATAAACCGTTCACACCGAGGTATGTCGCCCCGAGGGTATAGATAAAGACGGTCCTTGATATGAAGCCCAATAAAACATGGACTACATGCCCTGAAAAACCGAAAAAAATATTGCGTGCTGCAAATTGCATTCTGCCCATCAAAGGTCTCAACTTTAAAATCACCATATTTCGGGAATATGAAAAGCAGTGCATTTCCAGAGTAACATTTATAGATAATGAGTAATTTTATTACTCATAAAGAGTGAAGTCAATTTTTGGCTTAAATTTTTTGTATGGGGACCCCTGAAAAAGCCTCCGGCAAACTTGCCATTCAGACTTGATAATAGCCCTGCAGCAGTTGCTTCCAACTCCAGCCCATACATGGAGATGAGGACTGATGAACAGTCAGAAAACGCTCGTGAACGCCTCCACTTTCGAAAAATACAAGAAACCCATCCCCCAGCGGGGATGCTCCACGATCGTCGCCCAAACCGCTCCTCGCAATGACAGCAAAGCTGGTCCCGGTGTGGTCTGTCATCCCGAGGCCGGTTCCTTGGCCGAGGGATCTCGGGGTTAAGGTCTTCAGAACCAACCAGCTCCTCCCCTCCAGGGACGCGATCCTCGCCAAAACCGCTCCTCAGAATGACAGCTTCTCGCTTCGGAACGACAATAATCCGCGGCCGGGGTAAAACCCCGGCCGCGGCTGCTATTCTATGCTGTTCCTGTATCAGACGGCGAAGTCGAAGGTTCCGCCGATGCCCTGTTCCTCCGCCCGCTGGAGCACCACGGCCGCGGCGGCCACGTCCATGGCCCCGGTGCCGATGGGGATGCAGAGGATCCTGGAGCCGGACGAGGCGGTGACGGTTTTCTTTCCCGCCGCAAGTTCACCGAGTGTGGCGGTGATGTCCTTTTCGCTGATTCTGCCCGCCTCGGCGAGGTCCTTGAGGGCTCCCCGGTGGAGGCACTGGGCCACGTGGTCCACCACGATGGCGTCCGCAGAGAGCAGGGTTTCATCCCGGCATTCCTTGTAGGACCCCATGGGGAAGAGGACGGAGCCGGGGGCGAACCATTCCTTCCGGAAGAAGCCGTCCTTGGCGTGGGTGACGGTGATGACGGCGCCCCCTTCGGCGGCCTGTTCGGGGGCTGTGCAGACGGTGATTTTTCCCGTGACGACAGATTCCATGAGATGAGCTTCTCCACGTCGGACTGGCTCAGCAGCCTGGCCATGTGCTCATACCTTTCAGTCCATCTGGTACTTTCTCGTGACCGTGTTCGAGATCGGGAAGAAGCTGGGGATCCCTCTGCCCGTGACGGAAAGCATCATCAGGCTGGCCTCCGTCATCGCCGGGGAGGACTACCTCGTTACGGGACGGACTCTCGGCGGACTGGACCTTGGCGGGGTGAACGGGTAAGGGCGGATCCGATTCTTGTCGTCTTGAGCAACGCGATCGCGGAGCATCCCCGGAGGGGAAGGACCTGACTCTGTCATCCCGAGCGAACGCGAGGGATCTCGGTTTGAGGTCTTTCAGAATCAAGAGCAGATCCCTCGGTCGCTTCGCTCGCTCGGGATGACAGAAAAAATAGTGTCATCCCGAGGCCGGTTCCTTAGCCAAGGGATCTCGGGGTGAGGCACTCCAGAATCAAAATCGAGATTCCCCCCCTCCGGGGAAGGACCTCGGGCTTGAGTCTTTTCTCTCCGCAATTCATACGGTTGAATTTTCAGAGAAAAAGGCTTAGAATTTAACCAATGAATGCATTGATTCCAATGCAATCCGGAAAGGGGCATGGATATGGAACTTGCAAAAATCACGATGCGGGGACAAATCACCATCCCCGTGGAAATACGGAAAAAATTGGGTGTAAAAGACGGTGACAAGGTTGTTTTTTTGGAGGAAAACGGCCGCATCATCATGGGAAATGCGGCCATGGTCGCGCTGAGGGAAGCACAGGCCGCTTTTGTCGGGGAAGCGGAGCGAATGGGACTGAAAACGGAACAGGACGTTGTGGATATGGTAAAAGAGGTGCGCCGCGAGGTTTGGGACGAACGCCATGCGCGTAATGATTGACACCAACATCCTCATTTCTGCGCTTCTTTTCCCAAACTCGCAAATGGATGCGTTGATTGTCAGGGTCACGACGGAGCATCAGCTCGTTCTTTCATCCTATGCCGTAGATGAGTTGCTGAATGTGGTTCGGCGCAAATTCCGGAATAAGTTTGAAGCCATGGATTTACTCCTGAGCCGGCTTCCCTACGAGCTTGTTTATACACCGGAACATCCGGAGCCGGGGCTTTTCGATATCCGGGACGAAAAGGACTACCCTGTTTTGTATTCTGCCGTCACGGAGGACGTTGACGTGTTTATAACGGGCGACAAGGATTTTAGCGGACTGAACCTTGAAAAACCGGAAATCCTCGGCCCGGCTGGATTCCTTGAAAAGTATTGATTCAGGGGAATCTGAGTCAAAAACGAGATTCTTCCCCTGCGGGGATGCTCCGCGATCGTCGCTTTGCTCCTCAGAATGACATCATTCCACGGTCCGGCCTCGGGTTTGGTGTCGTCCTGAGCGCAGCGAAGGACCCGGGTTTAAGGCCTTCAGAACCAACAAGATCCTTCGGGCTGATGAAACCAGCCACTCAGGATGACAGGGCCGGGTGTCGTCCTGAGCGCAGCAGAGA
>JAAYKM010000102.1 GCA_012522415.1 Deltaproteobacteria bacterium
ACCCCGACCATGTGCGCCAGGGCCTCCTCGCACAGGGGGGATCTCCCCAGGTTGGTATGAAGAACCACCCCCGTGGCATTCACAACCTTTCTCAGGCGATACCGACGCATGGCGTCAAGTTTTTCTTCCACCCTTGCGGTCAGTTCCTCCAGGGGCGGCATCCCGGCGGCCCCGCCACCCGGAGCGAGAATCGATTCCCGGAGCTCCGCAACCACTGTCCGGCCGGCGGATAGAATAAAATCCCTGCCGTACCGGGCAAAGGTCCCCTTTTTCTCCAGGGCCAGAAGAATCTCATCCATCTTGGGAAGCTGTCTCAGTAAGTGTTTTTTCTGGTCATCCATGTTCCGCCTTCTCTCCATATCGTGATTTCCCTGTTCAGGCTGCGATTCAGGTCTGTTGGGGCCGGATATACGCGCAAATTTAGCATATTTTACCGGGGGGAACACGGAAATCTTCTCTCTTGCGAATAAACAGCCGTTATTACAGGTATTTATATCCTTAAAGGCATCCGGAGACGTTTTTTTCCTTACATCCACCGTTTTTTTTGGATATGTATCCCGGACCCGTAAAGCGGTCTCACATCATTTAAGTCTCATCCTGCGTTGGGATGAGTTCGTCTGGTCCTCTTTTCCCCTCACCGAAAAAAAATATGAACCGGTCCAGACGGACGAAGGATCTTGAAAGGCGCCTCGTGTTCATGTGTTCCTTTCAGATCGGCTAAGAAAGGAGGATTTAAATCCATGAAACGCTCCAGGGTCTTTGTCGGTGTTTTTCTCTCCGTTCTGGTTATCGAATCGTTGCATGCGACGAACCTTTCACCATCGGGCCTCTGTTGGGGTGCCCAAGGAACCGGGGCGGCGACGATCGAACAGATTTCCCAGCATTTGAAAGCCAAGGGGGTTCGGATGCCCCAGGAAAAGCTCAACCTCGTGGCCCAAACCGTCTATGAAGAGTCGTTGCGTTATGAGGTGGATTACCGCCTGGTCCTGGCCGTCATGAAAGTGGAGAGCGACTATCGCCAGCATGCCGTTTCGCCCGACGGTTCCCGGGGTCTCATGCAGATACACCCTTCCCTTGCCCGAGGACTGGCCAAAGAAGCGGGGATACCCTATGACGGGTTGAAAGATCTCTTCAATGTCCAGAAAAATATCCGCCTCGGCACGCATTATCTATCCAAGGTGATCGAAATATTCGACGATATTCCGAAAGCGCTTTTCGCCTACAGCGTTGGCCATCACAAGGCGAAACGCCTCCTCGCCTCGGACCGGACACCTCATACAGGCTACACCAAACGCGTCATTGCGGAATACAAAAGGAACACGGAGAAAATGGTCAGTCTGTAAACCGTCGCGCATCGGGTCCCGATCAAGGGTCGCCCCATTCCATCGATGCGGTGAGGCCTCACCCTATTCTCCCCCCATTCCGGGTCCACGGCGGTCTTTGTGTCCGTATACCGGCCGAAATTCGCTTTCCCGGGCAGGTCAGGTTGACGGTTGTTCGCGGAGACTATGCAACAAGACAGGAATCCCCCTGGCCGGTCATTCCGACGGGGGATACTTGGTGCGCCCTCGTGGCGGGCGGGCAATTCCGGGGCCGTTTTCGGTAAGAATCGATCCCTCGTGCCGTGAAACCGCTGAACGGCGGCGCAAGCGGTCCAGTCTTCCCCGTCAGTCACCGTTTCCCGGCCGGGCACGCCACGACACCCCGTATCTGCCTTAAGTACTCGATGAACACCTCCGCATCAACGAAGCCGGTATCCTGACGATACCGTGTCGCCCCGGCCAGGGTCTTGCAGCCATCGCCGCCGCGTGCCAGGTAATCCTGCACGGCAATACGATAAACGGCGTTCCGTCTTACCCTTTCGTACCCCCCATCTCCGTCTTTCCTGATGCGCAGACCGGTCACTCTTTTCCCGAACGGAGCCCCTGGCTTGACATGAAATGTCAGACCGGCCGTGTAAACACCACTCCCTCGCCGGCCCCTCATCTGTGCGCGAATCAACTCCTCTACGGTCCGGTGGAGTTGAGAGCCCGTCAGGTCGATGACATGGAGGGTGTTGTCGAAGGGGAGTATTTCATAAACCATTCCGATCGTGATCTCCCCGGCGGGCATATCGCAACGAACACCCCCCGCATTCTGCAGAGCGGCCCGCGTTCCCAAGAACCGGGTCTTCCAAAGCATCGATTCCGCAACCAGACGGCCCGGCCCAAAGGGTGCCCTCCTTTTGCAATCGTCCTCCGATGTCGCAATCGACGTATGCCGAAATGCGTTCAGGGGGGTTGCATAAACATCCAGGCGTTCCTGGACATGCGGGTCTTTCTCATATTGCCTTACTCGGGGCGGCAGGCAGGTCCCGCCATCCTCGCTTCCCCCGGACAGGAGTGTTTCCCCCCTTTTTTCCCCTTTCGGTGAACCGGGGATTGAATCTCCCGCCACCACAACAGGCTGGGCCCGCCACGCCGTCACATCGCCGCGAACATCGAAAGAGACTTCCAGATTTCCCAGTAATTTTCCCCACTCCCACGCCTGAACGACCAAAACCGTTTTGCCTTCGGGACCGCGCACCACCGTCGGATAATCGCCTGACGGAGTCAGGCATAACCCATCCCGTCGGCAGAAATCCCCCCGCCGGCCGAGGAGCGTGTGGCTGTGACCGCCGACGATGACATCGATCCCCGCCACGGTCCGGGCCAACCGCAAATCTTCATCGTAACCGATGTGAGAAAGGACAATGATCTTCTCCACGCCCTTCGCCTGAACCTCCCGCACGGCCGCGGCCACTCTGGGGACAACCTTTCCGAAGGACACCCCATCCCCGGGCTGGGCGATATACGCCGTACTGGGCGTCGTGACGCCGATGACGGCGACCTTTTTCCCGTCGAAAGACCTGATGATATAGGGTTTTATTTTACCGGCGAGAGAGGGTTCCCGGGACGCATCGATATTGGCGGAAACGAAGGGAAAGGACGCCTTCTCCATCAGCCTGGATACAACCTCCGGCCCCTGATCGAAGTCATGATTTCCCAGGGTCGCGGCATCGAGGCCTATGGCGTTCAGCAGATCCACATCGGCCCGCCCCCCATATCTGGTAAAGTACAGGCTGCCCCGCACCATATCACCGCCATGGAGAAAAAGAAGGGGCTGCCCTTTCTCACGGATGGACCGGACCGCCGTGGCCAGGCGGGGAAACCCGCCCAGCTCCGTTTTCAGGTCGCCCTCACCACAGGGATGGGACACCCATGTCGCATCAAGATGGGAGTGGGTGTCGTTAAGATGGAGAATCGTCAGCGTAAAATCGCCGGCGAGGCCACCTCCCGGGAAAAGGACGGACCCCGGGATGCCGGCGAAACAGAGAAGAAACAGGAGACAGGCGCCGATCAGCCCTCTCCTCATGACCTTAATCATCATTCACTCCATGCGTTGTTGTCCGGTTCCTGTTATAGCAGAAGGCGGATCGTCCCGCATCCAAATTATCCCCGTCCTCCCCGGACAAACCGGGATTCAGGGGGACGTGGATGGTCTTGCCGCATCGTTTATATCACTGCCGGCCATAATATTGTTTGACAGGGCAAACCGCACCGTCGTATGCTGGCAAGCAAAAATAAGGAGTACACTTCAAATTTTATTTTATGAAAACACGTAGTTACTTTTTTTATCTTCCGGCTTTGTTCATATTCGCTGTTTTGGCCCTTCTGATTTACCGACCTGCGGCGGCCCTGTCACCCTCGGTCAATCACGGTGACACCAACGAGGCGGCCATGCGTCTGGTCAGATTCTGCATGGATCCCCGTACGGGCTTCGATGAAAAGGCGGCGGCCGTTCTGATCAATCATGTCCTGACTCCCAAAAAAGCCAGGGAATGTGCCCTGCCGGAACTTATGACCTGTCCCGGCGCCTATTATGAATTTGACACAAAAATCGCTTTCCCCCGGTTTATGGATTATTCCTACACGTCCCTTGTCCCCTCCGTGATGACCCGGCCTTCTTCCCTGCGTTACTCCTTGTGGCGCGGTCCCCGCGGAGAATCCCAGTCTCTGCCCGCCGCCTGGAAAAAGGTTCCCTCAAACGCCCCTCCCGTGATTCTGCACGGGCTCCAGCACGACTCCAACACCCCGGACCTCACAACGGGTGTGTATTACGAATATGATTTGAAGCGGACCCTGATCCTTCTCAATCATGAGGGGCGACAGGTACTGATCTCCGTTTCCAAGCAGACGGATCAATCCAATGTGGGTGAGCAGGGTTTCATTCTCGGTCATGACAATGACTGGAACTACTATTACTCCGGCAGGCCCGGCTCTGCAAGAACCGGCCTCGGATGGGTCAAGTCCTACATTTACGATTACTTTTCCGTAAATATTTATGTGGAATCCGGCACCTCCCCGGCCATGGTCAGAACCGGTGGTTTTCAATGGATCAAAGCCGGCTGGTCGGGCATCAACTTCGTCAAACCATCCCATATTATCCAGGGTATGAAACGTTTCGCCCAAAACACCCGCATGATTCTGGAATCGCCCCGCCTGCCCGCCTCGAATCAGATGGCCTCCGTATTTCACTGGCTCACGAACCTTCCTGACGGTGATCTATCCCATAAATACATGACCTTGCAGCGGGCCCAGCGTGTTTTGGCGGCCCAGACCGGAAAAATCAACAAAGCCGAAGCAGAGCGGCCCATTGTCCTGAAAAAAACATCGAAGGAACAGATGATCGAAGAGTTGATGCTGGAATACCTCAAACTGGTCCTGGGGAAGCCCACCTCTGTGGAGAAACACTTTTCCTTCATCCCTCCCGGGCCCTTGTCGTAAACAAACGCCCATATCGTTCCCGCCGGAAACGCCCGCACCCGCTTCTCGGGCGAAAGAAAGGGACCGGCACGGCGCACGGGGGCCATGCGGGGATGTCCGGGCATGACCCGTCGAAAAAGACGAGGTCCCGGAAACCCACAGCAGAAAATGGAGGAACGGCGGCACCACCCTGGGAGCGCGGCGCACCCCTTCCGGCCTGCAAATAGGTCAAGGCCGTCCGCAGCGGTTGGGCCTTCCTCTCCATGAAGGTTTTTTAAAACGCTGATTGAAAGAGGCTTTCATGAAAATCATCCTCGCGGGCTGTAATGTCGATTATGAAACGATCCTGGACGCAAAGGACGCGCTTCCGGACTCCCCCCCTCTGACACCGGAGACCATTTCCGCCGCTTACGCCCGTATCAGCCGCAGCCCCAAATCCGTCGAGACCTTGCGCACCATCGCCCGCATGGAGGTGGAAAAGGCCCGCCAATCGAACCAGAGCATCGTCTTTGAGATGGGACACAGTTCCATTGCCGAACATGCCGTCTTCAACATCGATATTATCGCTGTCTCCCGGCTCCTGGCGGAAGAAATCGAAAAGTTCCGTCTCTGTTCCTACACGGAAAAATCCCAGCGCTACGTCCTTTTGTCCGACGATTTCGTCATTCCCGAGGAAATCCGCGCCGCGGGCCTTGTGGAGCGGTTCAAGGGACTGGTACAAAAACAGAACGCCTTTTATCATACCCTGTACGGCCGGTTGCGTCCCTTCGTTTTTGCCGCGCACCCCGACCTGGCCAAGGATTCAAAAAACCGGGGTCTCCTGGAGGGCTGGGCGAAGGAAGACGCCCGCTACATCCTCTCCATGGCGACCCAGACCCAGCTCGGCATGACCCTCAACGCCCGGAACCTGGAACTTGTCGTACGACGGATGGCCGCCCATCCGCTGAAGGAAGCCAACGAATACGGACGAAAACTCTACGAAGCCGTCAAATCCGTGGCACCCTCGCTGATTCGCTATACCGAAAAAACGGATTACGACGCCCGGACCCGGACGGAGTTGAAGAGCCTCCTGTCCGATTACCTGACTACGGACCCCGGAGGGAACGGGACCCCCCCGGTCACGCCCGGTCATGGGCCGGAAACGGAGCCGGTGAAGCTGATCCACGTCACCCCAGGGGGAGACGAGCGGATCCTGGCCGCGTTTATCCACGGCGTCACCAACCGGGACAACGCGGATTGCCTGAAGGCGGCGTCCACCCTTACCCACGGCCGGAAGGAGGAAATCTTCCGGACGGCATTCCGCCACATGAAAAGCCATGACGCAGCCCCACGGGAACTGGAATGCGTCGACTTCATTTATGAACTGATCGTGAGCGCCGGCTGCTTCGCCCAGTTAAAACGCCACCGGATGGCGAAGATCCTCAGCCAGAATTACGACCCCGCCCTGGGTGGCACCATTCCCGAATCGATCCGGGAAATCGGCATGGCCCCGGCCTTCCGGGATATGATCGCCCTGACCGAGGATTTTTACGGGGATCTGCTGACCTCCGTGCCCGACGCCGCCGATTACTGCCTGACCAACGCCCACCGAAAACGGGTGCTCATGAAAATCAACGCGCGGGAGCTTTACCATATGGCCCGTCTCCGAACCGACCGCCACGCCCAGTGGGATATACGGAACCTGACCCGGGAAATGCTCGATCGGGCGCGCATGGCCATGCCCCTGACGCTCCTCATGGCGACGGGGAAAGACGACTTCGAGCAGCGCCGCCGGGAAGTCTTTGACGGCACGCCCCCCCTCCTTCCCGACAGGGATAAAACGATCTGACCGTTTCCGGCTTCCCGCCCGCACGATAATCGCCACCGTAAAATTACGCCCAAAATTATTGACATTGCTTCTTCCATTGGTTAAGAGGGCTTTAGACTCAACAAACTTGACCGGCAGGGAGATTTATGAAAAAGAAAAAAGACTACCTGAAGAAACCCGTCCAACACATCGATATCACATCAATTCACGCGCTTCCCATCATCGACGCGATGCGGGAAATGTCCTTCACCGCCCGGGAACTGGCCAACGCGGCGGACATTTACAACCGGATGCTCGCCGACCCGGATTGCGCCATCATGCTGACCATCGCCGGTTCCACCAGCGCCGCCGGCTGCATGCAGCTTTACGCGGACCTGGTCAGATACAACATGGTCGATGCCGTGGTGGCCACCGGCGCCACCATTGTGGACATGGACTTCTTCGAGGCCCTGGGTTTCAGACATTACCAGGGCACGGCGACGGCGGATGACGGGGAACTCCGCCGCCTTTACATCGACCGGATCTACGACACCTATATCGACGAGGAGCAGCTTCAGACCTGTGATAAAACCATTGGAATCATCGCCGACAAACTGGAGGCACGCCCCTATTCTTCCCGGGAATTCATTTCCGAAATGGGGAAATATCTGACGAAAAAAGCCAAAAAGAAAACGTCTCTCGTCCAGACGGCCTACGAAAACGACGTCCCTGTCTTTTGCCCCGCCTTCTCCGACAGCAGCGCGGGTTTCGGTCTCGCCCTCCACCAGCACAACTACCCGGAAAAGCATGTTTCCATCGATTCCGTCAGGGATTTTGTGGAACTCACCCGGATTAAAATGGCGACACCCACCTCGGGCCTC
Organism: Deltaproteobacteria bacterium; assembly: GCA_012522415.1. Classification (NCBI taxonomy): domain Bacteria; kingdom Pseudomonadati; phylum Myxococcota; class Myxococcia; species Deltaproteobacteria bacterium. Next base: position 7,452 of record JAAYKM010000102.1, read on the forward strand.
CTGATGATCGGCGGGGGCGTTCCGAAGAACTTCGCCCAGGACACGGTGATTCTGGCGGAGGTTCTGGGAAGGGAGGTGCCCATGCACCAGTACGCCATCCAGATCACCGTCGCCGATGTACGGGACGGGGCCTGCTCCAGCTCAACCCTGAAGGAGGCGTCCTCCTGGGGCAAGGTTGACACGACGTACGAGCAGATGGTCTACGCGGAGGCGACATCCGTCCTCCCCCTTTTGGCGGCCTACGCCCACGAAACGGGGCACTGGAAGAAGAGGGAAAAGCGGCGCTACGCGAAACTGTTCGCCGGGTAACTGCGAAGGGAGCCCGGTTACGCGAATGAGGAAAATCATTCCGATCCTTTTTTCGCTGTCGCCGGTCCTGGCGTTCTGTTCGGTCGGATCTTCCGGGGAAGCGGATGCGTCGAAGCGCGTTGTTCCGGATTACCGGACGGGGCTGAACCTGACGGCGGACCAGGTGTCCGGAATCGAGGGATACCTGGCTGAATGTAAAAACCGGGCCGTAGATCTGTGGGAACGCATCGCCGGACTGGGGAAAGAAATACGGCGTATTCGACGAAAGCTGGTTCAAGGCCATCGCCGAGGGTTGCAAACAAAGGGGTTGGGTTTTTCGTGAAATTCAACCCCTTTCTGTTATGCTTCACCGCGGGCGGGCCGGGGACAACCCGGAGCCGAAAATATCAAAACAGCGGAGTTCGGAAAGCGATTATGCATGACCACTATCTGACCCGGGCCCTTGAAGAGGCCTTTCACTGCATGAGAAACAACCTCGGCGGCCCATTCGGCGCCGTGATCGTACGGGACGGCAAGATCATCGGGAGGGGCTGCAACCAGGTTACGTCCACCCATGACCCGACGGCCCACGCGGAAATCGTGGCCATCCGGGAGGCGTGCCGGGCGGCGCAGAGCTACCATCTCCCCGGCGCCGTCATGTACGCCAGTTGCGAACCCTGTCCCATGTGCCTGGCGGCCATCTATTGGGCGGGGATCAGAACCGTTTATTACAGTACGGACCGGGAGGACGCGCGGCGCATGGGCTTTGCAGACGGATTCATTTACGAGGAATTGGGTCGGCCCGCCACGGAGAGAACGATCGGCATGCACCGCCTGGAAACGCCCCTGGCCGAGGAACTCATGGAGGAATGGGAAAACAAGAAGGACAGGATCCTCTATTGATTTGCTTCGGCGCCCTGCAAGGCTTTGAAGCGCCTGCCATGACAGAGGCGGAACCCGGAACAACTCCCCTCAGGATTGTGACGGGCAGGGTAAAAGCGGAAAAGACGGCATGAACGGCCGGACTGAAAAACGGCTGACCGGAGACCCTAACGCCGATGCCTGGAACCTCGAAAACGCATCATGAGGAACATTGGCCCGTTGAATGGGCCCAGGGGGGCTTTGAGGATTCATCATGAAGGATATCGACCGGTGGATTGAAAAAATCATCATAAATTCGGGAATTTCAGAGGGAATCGCCCCCTATCTGAGGCTGCTTTCATTGCTGGCCATTACGGGACTGTTGGCATGGGGTTCCTTCTATATGACCAAGCGGATCATAAACGGCGCCTTGAGCAGATATATAAACCGATCCCGCACATCCTGGGGCACCCTTCTGTCGGACAAGAAATTTTTCTCCGCCCTGGCTCATTTCGTACCGGTACTTATTGTCCGTGTCGTTGCGCCTCTTTTGTTTCGTGATTTTGAAACGGTCCTCCCCCTGGTGATCAAGCTGACCGACATCTATCTGATCATGGTCATTCTTATGGCGATTATCGCGTCTTTGCATGTAGCTGAACATGTCCTGTCCGGCTCCGAAGCGTTCGTTGACAAACCCCTGTCCAGTTACTTTCAGCTTATCCGGATCGTTCTCTACATTGCCTCCGGGATTTTTATCCTGTCCATACTGATGGGCAAATCCCCCGTTTATTTCCTGAGCGCCTTCGGGGCCATGACGGCCCTGGTCATGCTGATCTTCAAGGACACCATCCTCGGGCTCGTCGCCAGTGTGCAGATATCCGCCAATGACATGGTCCGGGTGGGGGACTGGGTGGAGATGCCCAAATTCGATGCGAACGGGGACGTCACCGCAATCAACCTCAATACGGTGAAGGTCCGTAATTGGGATAAGACGGTGACCACCATTCCCACTTATTATTTCGTCACCGACAGCTTCAAGAACTGGCGGGGCATGAAGGAAAGCGGGGGCAGAAGGATAAAGAGGGCCCTGTACATCAATGCCGCGACCGTCAAATTCATTGACCCCGAAACGAGGCGGCGATACCAGCATTACCACCTGCTGAAAGACTACCTCATAATACGACAGCAGGAAATTGATCGGCATAACGTGAACCACGACATCGATACCTCGGTTTTGATCAATGGGCGGCGCATGACAAACATCGGGGTGTTCCGCCATTATGTAGAGAGTTATGTGCGAAACCACCCGGGTATACGAAAGGACATGGCCCTGATGGTCAGGCAGCTGGCCATGGAAGACCGGGGAATTCCCATTGAAATATACTGCTTTACCACCACAACCATCTGGTTGGATTATGAGGCGATACAGTCCGATATTTTCGATCATCTGCTGGCGGCCGTCCCCTTTTTCGGCTTGGAAGTGTTCCAGCAACCCTCAGGCACGGACCTGAACCGGGCATTCTCCTCCCTCAGGAATAATTAGGGGGACATATCACTTAATTAGTCGTATCTGAAAAACATCATAACCATTTAATATTAATTGACAATGATCATTTTTTATGCGATGTAATTTGCAAGATTTTAACCCTTAACCCCTATTTTTCTTGCAAATTACACAGATGAAAC
>JAAYKM010000103.1 GCA_012522415.1 Deltaproteobacteria bacterium
CCGGCAAGGGAAAATATGAAATTGACATGCCCCCCGGAGAAAATTTACTGCGGGAAATCCTTGCGGATATCCAAAATCATATTTTTGAAGCCATCCTGCCCGAGCATGGCTATGGTATCCGGGAAAAACAGATGGAGCTTGCCGCCCATATGCTTGAAGCTATCGGGAACCGTACCGTATCCCTGTCCGAGGCTGAGGTAGGAACCGGTAAAACCCATGCCTATCTCATTGCTGCCGCCCTTGCCAAGCGGGGACGTGTCAATGACTTCTGGCTACGGGGATACTACCCCGATCAGAGCTATGCTGCCAGCGCTTACATGCCTGTGGTGGTTTCCACTGCCAGCATTGCCCTTCAAAACGCCATCGTAAAAGACTACATTCCTGAAATATCCCGTATCCTGATGGCCCACGGCATTATCAAAACACCGCTGTCCTGTGTCCTGCGCAAAGGCCGGGAGCATTATATCTGCGAAAAAAACCTTTGTGCGTATTACCGTGACGCGGACGAATCCACACAAGGGCTTCTGGCTCCTCTTTTCAAAAGGACGGCATCCATTGACCTGGCTGACGCGGAAGGGCTGACACCCTACATCAAACGCAGGATCGGCGTATCGGGACGCTGTGATGAGAATTGCCCATATTATAACGCTTGCAGATATTTACGCCATATGCGGCATGTGCAGTCTGGCGAGCATGATTTTCAGGTCTGCAACCACAACTATTTCCTGGCCGATGTCATTCGCCGCTCCAAGGGGCAAAGCCCACTGATTCCCCATTACCAGGCGGTCATCATCGACGAGGCTCATAAGTTTTTACAGGCGGCCCAACAGATGTACGGCGTGGAATTTGGAAGCCTTTCCATTCCGCGTGTGATAGAGGACATTGGCTGCTTCACCTTCCAAAAGGGCGTCAGCAGCGCAATGGTACGGGAACTTGCCGGAAAGCTGATGGGCCAGAACCGGCGATTGTTTCAGCTTTTACTGGATAACATCCCTCCCGATAGCCTGGAGGAGGAAACGGAACGCTATAAAACGGTCATGGATAAAACGGCTGCCCGGCACCTGCGGAATATCCGGAATATCGGCGGGGAGCTGTCGGAGCTGATGTCGGAGCAACTGCTGCTACTCCGGTACAGAGGCCGCTGCTCTCAGATACGCTTTGAGCTTTCCCTTATCCGGGAACAAGCTGGCATACTGGAAAAGTATGATGAGCTTGTTTACTGGCTGGAAAGACCGGAGGAAAGATACACGGCAGGAACGGATAAAGAACTTGAAACCCTGTTATGCGCCATTCCCAAACAGTTAAGCGATATGCTGTACGCTGACCTGTGGAGCCGCGGGATTCCCGTTGTCCTCACTTCGGGTACGCTGTCGGCAGCCGGGAGCTTTGAACATATTGAACGCAAAATGGGCCTTGACCGGGTGCGCTCTTTGATGGAAACCAGCAAGCCATCACCTTTCTGCCACCGGGAGAATGTCCTTTTATACATCAGTGAAACCGTACCCTTTCCCGACAGTCAGGACAATGAATATATCGCTGCCGTGGCGGAAGAAGCCGGAAGGCTGATTCAGGCGTCTCACGGCCATGCCGCCCTGCTGTTTA
>JAAYKM010000104.1 GCA_012522415.1 Deltaproteobacteria bacterium
AGCACCCTGCTTGTCGTGACCCACGAAATGGCCTTCGCAAGAGATGTGAGTACCGAGGTTTTCTTTATGCATGACGGACAGAACCTCGCCCACCATCTCAGGATCCAGAGCGGAAGTTGGCTCGTCGAAAAGCAGGATATCCGGATCCATGGCCAAGGCCCGGGCAATGGCCACCCGCTGTTTTTGGCCGCCGGAGAGCTGTCTTGGCTTAGCTTTGACAAAAGGAGTCATCCCAACCTTATCCAGGTAGCTCAGGGCTCGCTGGCGAGCCTCCTCCCTGGATCGCTTCAAGACCTTCATCTGGCCAACCATGCAATTGTCCAGAACCGTCATGTTGTTGAAAAGGTTGAATGACTGAAACACCATGCCTACCCGGGATCGATAGGGATTGATCTTGTTTTGTCTTGAGAGCACATTTTGCTGCCGGTAGAAAATCTCTCCCGAGCTGGGCGTTTCAAGCAAATTGATGCAGCGAAGCAAGGTCGACTTGCCCGAGCCCGATGCGCCGATGATGCTGATCACATCGTTCTTGTAGACGTCAAAATTGACACCGGTCAGCACCTTGTTCTTGCCGAAAGCTTTATTGAGCTCCCGGATCCTCAAGATAGGTTCATGGCGTGTTTGCAGTGACATGATATGCATCCTCCTAACGGGAGATTTTGGGGTGGCGGTGGGTGCCTGCCGTCATGACTAGCGGATCCCGTGCAGCCAATTCATAGCTGCTCTTGCCGTCCATGAGATGCTCAATCCGCCGAAGGAGGAAGGAGGCGACCAAGGTTAAAAAGAGATAGCCGGCCATCTCGACCAGGGCCGAGGGGAAATAGAGATAGGTGGCTCCGGTGGCTGCCCGATGGGCAGCAAAAAAGTCAGGGAATCCAATGATGAACATGACAGAGGTGTCCTTGACATTGATGATGAAGTTGTTGCCGATCTGAGGCATGATGTTGCGCAGGGCTTGGGGCAGGATCACGCATGTCATGCGCTGATAATGGTTCATGCCTATGGCTTTGGCGCCCTCCGTCTGCCCCGGGTCGACGGAGAGGATGCCACCCCTGACGGACTCTGTCATGTAGGCGCCGGTGTTGATGGAGACCACCAGGATGGACGCCAGCCAGATACTGGTGAACTTGACGGTGTTGTTGGTGAGATAAGGCAGGCCATAATAGAAGAAGACCGCCTGAAGCACCATGGGTGTCCCGCGGAAGACCTCGACATAAAGGCGAATCACACACCGGATCAGGCCGAGAGTGAACCGTTTGGCCGGGTGATCCTGCGGGGAGACGGGGATGGTGTTCAGCACCCCGCAGGCAAAACCGATCAGGCAGCCCAGAACCGTTGCCACTGATGCCAGGAGCAGGGTTGACTGGATGCCCCTGAGATAAGAAGTACCGTAGCGTTCCCATAGCTTGCCGATATCAATAAGGAGTTGAGCTCCCCTGTCCATTTGAGTGGTCCCTCTTCCCTGATCAATCCACGCTCAAGGGCTGGATCGTGATGGCGAACTGCATGAGGCGATTGAAGTCATCTTCCGTCATGGTGCCAAGTACCTCATCGATGGCCTTCTTGAGGAAGGCATTCCCTTTCATGACGGACACACCGATGTTGACGTTCTCTGCCCGGACCTGGTCCGAGAATTGGAAGTCGCCTGGAGTCCCGGAAAAATCCAGGATCACCATGTCGGGATAGGCAACGACAGCCCCTTGTGCCGTGGGCAGGTCGGTGCAGACAAAGTCCACCATCCCTGTTTCAAGCGCCATCAGCATGGCGGGGGCGTCCGCCGAGGCCGGTTGAATGATCGCTCCTTCAATCTGAGGGAGGCACTGTTCGTACCAGATGGTGGCGAGTTGGGCCGTGCAGGTGCCGCCCGCAAGATCGGCAAGACCTTGTGCGCCGGCAAAGGGGCTGTCTTTTTTGGTCAGACAGACCATGGTGGCGTAAAAATAGGGGCCCGCGAAATCGACTTGTTCCGACCGGCCGGCCGTCATGGATTGACCGGCGATGACCGCGTCAATAGTTCCGGTCATCACAGCGGGCACTAATGAATCCCAATCGGATTGAATAATCTCCAGCTCCCAATCATTGGCTTCACAAATCTTCTTGGCCATCATGACATCGTAGCCGTTTGCGAACGAGCCGGGCACGTTCTTGATGGGTACGGCTTCATTGGAATCATCGTTTTGGGTCCAGTTGTAAGGCGCGTAGGCGCACTCCATGGCGATGGTTAAAACGCCGTCTTCGACTCCAGTCGGAACTTTCTGGCTTGCCCCTCCGCCACAGGCAGTGAGGGTTAATAAAAGCATAGCTACCATCAGGATACTGATCCACTTTCTCATATGTCTTTCCTTTCTTGCCCGCGCCAAGGAAGCCCGGGCTCCGGCAGACGTCCCGCCGGCGGGTATTCCAAAAAGAGAACCGCCTTGTCAAGCGGTCCATGGAAATCGGAGAAAAAGCAGATGATCCGATGCCAAAGATAGCGCTCCACATAAGCTGTGACAGTCCAGCAGATATTCTCTGCTGTCCCAGCAACGAAAGACCAGGCATTCTTTCGAAGCTTCGGCGGTAACCCCTTTCGTACCGGCGGTTGCCTCACCTTGATGCCGATACTACTCTTGAAAACCGCGCCTCTATCAAAAGCGATTCAATTTTTATGCAGGGTAACACT
>JAAYKM010000105.1 GCA_012522415.1 Deltaproteobacteria bacterium
GATCAGCTTTGTATGCGCGAAGGGCGCCGGCTGATAGTAAATGTCCGCGTTATGTTCGAGAAGCTCCCAAAGCATGTTTCTTGTCGCCCAATGAACAAAGGGCACGTCATTTTTCTCGGGGAGGATGATCTCCAGGTGGATCCCGCGGACAATGGCGGTTTGCAGGGCCGTGAGAATTCCTCGGGGCGGCAGAAAATAGGGGGTCATAATCCGAATGTTCCGCTGTGCTGAGGCAATGACGCCCGATAGAATCATGTAGAGTTTCCCCATCTGTTCATCCGGCCCATCGGAGATGACTCGGCAAAAACTGGTGCCCGTATCTTCCCATAGATCAGGAAAAAGGGGCAGGGTTTCGGTAGTCGTAAATAACCAGTCTTCCATAAAAACCCGTTCAATTTGGCGTGAAATCGGCCCTTGAATCATAAAATGGATATCCGTCGTCTGTCGCCCCGGAATGGCATCTTTCCCGACAAGATGCCGATCCCCGATGTTCATCCCCCCTGTAAAGGCCGTTTTTCCGTCAACCACGAGAATTTTTCTGTGGTTGCGCAAATTGAGATAGAATGTCGGAGGTATCAGCCTCGGCGGTATAAAGCGGGCAACGGTCAGTCCTCTTTTGCGGATGTTTCTGCTCGCAAGGGGCCCCAAATTGATTTCGCCTAGCCCGTCGACCAATACACGAACCATGATGCCCCGGCGATGCGCCCGTTCGAGGGCATCCATGAAACGGATACCCGTTTGATCGACATCAAAAATGTAAGTGGTCAGGTATACGGAAACACTGGCCTGATCAATCGCATCCAGCATGGCCGGGTAGGCTTCTTCCCCGTTATTCAGTAAAACCACACGGTTACCTGAACAAACCGGATAACGGGCAATCCGGTCAGAAATCTGCGCCTGCGGAATAAATTTGCCCGGCAAATCTGCAAGAGCCGTCTTAAAGGCAAGTTTCCCGGGTTTTCCCTGACGCTTTCTGTAAACGGACAACGGAATCCGGTAGTAGAGTTTTTCGGCCCGACGCTGAACCCGGTTAATCCCGAAGATATAGTAGATGAAAGGTCCTATGAAAGGAAAAATGAGGCAGACGATTATCCAGCCAAAAGCCCCTTTGGGATCGCGTTTCGTGATCAGGGCGTGACCAGCCGTAACGATACCAAAGAGGGTCATCAAAACGGTCGCCGCTATGGTTGTCACGTCCCAGATAAGATTCAGTTGCATAACCCATCTCTAAAGCAAAGTGGAGCAATTTTCCAGAAAAAACCCTAATCAACCTTGAAGGATGGAGCCAGTGAAAAAAGAGGATTGGATTTCGGCCAACATAACAGGTAGTATATGACTAAAAAAGGAGAGGGAATATATGTTGAAGGCCCAAGATATCATGACAACAGAGGTCATTACCGTTAAACCGGACACCGAAATTCTGCAGGCGGCAAGGCTCCTCCTGGATAATCATATCAACGGCCTCCCCGTCGTCGATGACCAAGGGCATTTGAAAGGTATCATCTGCCAGGCCGATCTGATTAAGCAGCAGAAAAGACTCCCTCTGCCTTCCTTTTTTGTCCTTCTGGATACACCGATTCCCCTGCATTTGCCGAAAACAATTGAAAAAGAAATCCACAGAATCACCGCCACCAAGGTAAGCGATGTCATGACACCCCAGCCCATCACAGTCAGGCCGGACTCACCTCTGGAAGATATTGCGACCCTGATGGTGAAGCACAACATCCATACCTTGATCGTCATGGATGGGAGCAGATTGGCCGGCATCATCGGCAAGGAGGATATCCTCAAAACTCTGATGCCATCAGCCCCTGAAAAGTGAATACTGAAAGAAAAGAAAGCCGAATACGGGCCATGTACGATACCGTTTTGCCGGAGGCGCAAAACAATTCCCGTTGCACCTTCTGTCGCTCGTGATATTCAAAAGCACCCGCATCGGGAGAAATGTCCGGATGTCGGGCCAGAAAAACACATCTTAATTGGAGATTTCCATGAACCACCGCATCGCCGTCATCATCCCCTGTTATAACGAAGCAGGCGCCATCGCCGGGGTTGTCTCGGATTTTCGGAAAGCATTACCTGAAAGCGTCATATATGTTTACGACAACAATTCAAGTGATGATACCTGTTTTGCAGCAGAGCAGGCGGGGGCCGTTGTCCGCCATGAATTACGTCAGGGAAAGGGCTATGTCATTTCGAGGGCCTTTGCGGATATCGATGCGGATATTTACCTGATGGTTGATGGGGACGGGACCTACGATGCCTCCGCGGCGCCGGCCATGGTCCGGTTTCTCGTCGAAAACAAACTGGACATGGTCGTCGGCACCCGTCAGGCCAATCGTTCAGGTAAGGTCTATCCAAAAGGACACCGCTTCGGAAACCGGATGCTGACGTCGACGATCAACGTTCTGTTCCGAAACCATTTATCCGATGTTCTTTCCGGTTATCGGGTGTTCTCCCGCCGTTTCATCAAATCGTTCCCGACACTGGCCCAGGGTTTTGAAATCGAGGTCAAGCTGACGATTTATGCGTTGGAGATGCAACTCGGATGTGCGGAAGTCCCCACCCGTTATGGAGAAAGAGCAGAGGGAACCGTCAGTAAATTGAATACGTATCGTGACGGGTGCCGCATCTTGTACACGATTCTCTCCCTCTTCAAGGAAATTCGTCCCTTTGTTTTTTTTGGAATCATCAGTGCCATTCTGGGGTTTACCTCTATCGGTCTGGCGATTCCCATATTGAACGAATACCTGGCTACCGGTCTGGTACCGCGCTTCCCCACAGCTATTTTATCAACCGGCATCATGCTGGCCGCAGCAATCAGTCTCAACTGCGGGATTATCCTGGAAACGGTGACGGCCAAGGCCCGGGAACAGAAAAGACTGGTTTATCTCGGTCACCCATGGAAGGACTGACATTGTCTCCGTCCGTGATCCTCACAAAACACCGTCCAGTCTCAAGAAGACGGGGGTGCCTTACCAGCCGACTCAATCCTGTTTCCTATCCTTCTTCAGGCAGATCCTTCATCATTTCCTTTATTTTTTCGATATTGTCCATCCCCGGGTATCTTCCGGCTCCGGTCATGAGTTCCATCGTGCTTCCTGCTCTCCTGTAATCCGCCGGAACTTCGAACATGGCTTCCGTTGCCGCGCCCAACTTTATATCCTTCAGCTCCATGACCATTCTTCCGCCCCCGTGTTCCACCTCCGGAACGTCAACCTCATGGCGTATGGCCAGACCGCCTAAATCCGTCGCTTCCCAAACAGTCCCGCGATACTTCTCGTCGGGTCTATCCTTTTTGTACATGATGATATCGTACTTGATACACGGATGCCCATTCAGAGTCTCTTTCCCGGTTTTCGTTTTCTCAACCGTCACCCCGGGATCGTCCATCTCAGGTACCTGCTCCTGTTTTTCCTGCTCAAAGTAAGTCCTGTTTATGGTCGACATCATCACAATTTTATTTGATCCCGTTTCAGTAAACATCACGACCCCGTTCATCATCGGGTTCTCAACCCGGCTCTTTGCACCCATTTTCGCTATCGGCATTTCAACACCCATAGTCGCAATCTTTGCCGTATAGTTGTCCGGCAGGGTGCCCTTTTCGGACGTACAGCCGAGAAAAAAAACAACCAGAACCAGGGTCCCAAGCCACGTCCGGCATATCTTCTTTTCCACCTTTCTTCCCTCCCTTTCATCGCCATGATTTGCATGAATTCAGCGTCGTTACATACCATTTCCATGGTACGTTTCCAATCGGAATTTAACCCTTTCCGTCTGATAAAGATGGGTTTTCGTAAATTTGACTACCGTGGGGACATGATTTTTTCCCGACCGCAAATTATACCTTGAATATATATTGCTTTTTTAATAAGCTCGGCGAAATTTTTTAATTTTCATGAGGAGGATAGCCCATGGTTAAAAAGTGTCTAAGTGTATTGTGTCTGTTCCTTTTTGCCCTGCTTGTCTATGCCGACATCGCGCCGGCGGAAATCAAGGCGGATTACGGTGGCAGCCTGAGGCTCAGACAGGAATACTGGGAAAATGTCATTGATCTGGAGACCTTAAAGGCGCCGGATCGGGATTTTTTCCGCCTCAGAACGTCACTCTGGGGAAAAGTTGATTTCAATCCCAACATAGGGATTTATACCAGAGTCACCAATGAAGCCAGGTATTACCTCGGTAACTTCAAGCCTTTTGAAATTGCCCCTGGAAGGCCGGGTTATGAAACCTCGGACAGCGATCGATTCGATGAAGACGAACTCATTATAGATAACCTCTATCTCGATGTAAAAAATATTTTCGGTCTCCCTCTGGATCTCCGAATCGGGCGTCAGGATTTTCTGGGCCAGTATGGGGAGGGATTCGTTATCCTTGACGGCACACCGGGAGACGGTTCCCGCACATTTTACTTCAATGCGGCAAAGGCGACTCTCAAATTACACAAAAATCACTCCGTGGACTTCATTTACATATACAACCGCCAAATAGATGATCTCCTGCCGTCTTTATACCCGGCAAGATCAGATTATTTGGCAGGTTATTATCGTAACAGAAAAGTCCTGAATGTTTCCGATGAAAGAGGCTATGTCGTTTACGGAAAGAGTAAACTAAACGATTACTTCAGCATTGAACCCTATTTCATCCGCAAGGAGGAAGACAGTGTAGGCAGGTACGGACACAGGGCTCCGGGCCCCAAGTCGGAGCTGCACCTGAATACCTATGGGGGACGGGTCGTTTTCACGGCCGCGAACTGGAAAATTCGCGGGGAATACGCCCGCCAGTACGGTGAATATGACGACCATGGCAAGGATCGGGATCGGGAAGGAGACGGTGGTTACATTTTCATCGGACAAAAGTATGCTGAACTGCCCTTCAAACCGGAATGGGAACTGGGTTATATCTATCTTTCCGGTGATGAGCGCGGCACCTCGTCGAAGCATGAAGGGTGGAATCCCCTCTTTTCCCGCGCCCCCTCATGGAATGAGATCCTCGTCTACCCCATGGTGTATGAATCGATGCCGGATGCCGGCGCCATCCCCGCTTACTGGACCAATCTTCGGCTTTACAAATTGGGCATGAAGCTTAATCTGGCAAAAACGACAAATCTGGCTCTTTCCTACCAGTACTTGAGGGCAGTCGAGAAAACCAACATTTCATCTCCCGTGTTTTCAAACGATTCCAAGGAAAGAGGCCATATCGGCACCCTTTTGCTGGCTCACTCTTTTACCAAACAGATCGACGGGTTTCTTCAGATAGAGTACTTCGCTCCCGGTGCTTTCTACGGTCACGATGCTGAAGATGCGATTTTCGCGCGCTGGCAGTTACAATTCAGATTTTAGTCGGTTCGTTTCGAAAGGGCTCCTCACCGTATGGAAAGGGGAGCCCTTTTTAAAAAATATTTTCAGCAGCAGGCGACTCTATCCAATCTTTCTTATTGATTTTTGATTCTTTCTGAGTGAAAATCAGGACAAATTCCCTTCAAAATATCAAACTGACACATTTCTTGAACTCATTGAAAAACGCAATCCCCCAAGGATACTCTTGGTTCATTGCATGGGGCAACAAAAGAACGGTTATCAACAGGCTTTGTCCGAGACAGCTACATTGTATGACGAATCCGTGACCATCTTTCCGGTATGGAAGAAAGGAGTAGAGAAATGAAAATGGCGAAAATCAGGGAAATCGCCAAACAGTGGCATGTCAGTACCCGTGTCGGGAGAACAAAGAAGGAAATCATCCAGGAAATTCAGGTCAGAGAAGGGTTCACACCCTGTTTCGGCACCCGGGATACCTGTGGTGAGTGGAGTTGTCTCTGGATGGAGGATTGTCTGCCCAAGAAAAAAGGAATAAAATAATTTGACACAACCTTGTCTCCTTGCGGGAAAATCAGACAAAGATTATCTGGTCACGCAGAATCATTCACACACAGAAAAACCGCCGGACGAAAGGTCAAGAACCGTTGTTCCACAGGGAGGTGTATTATGAAGTCGGTCAGATTCGAAGTTAAAAATTATCAAATTACGATGGGCCCGGATTTGGCTTCCATCGAAAGCGGTCGAGATGTGAAAGTCTGCGCCATCATTGGCTGTTATGGAAACGAATACAAACTCATGATCAATTTTGTCTCCGAAAACGAAGGCCAGCCGAAAGCCATTTACGATGCGGAAAAGAAAACGGGTGCTATTTATGTGCCCATATCCCGTATGTCCCAATATGTGGATATGCTCAGGAATGAAAAACCCATTTACGCACAGTTAAATGACAGGGTGGAATGGATTACCCTGGGAACCGGCCACGAACCCATCGGTGAAGGTGAGCGGAAATGATGTTTCCGGAGAGCCTGGAATTGATCTAAAAACCCTTTGATCGGGGAGGCTGATGACTGCAAAATTGGGTCCCGTATCCATGGCGGATCGAAAGGCAATTATCGATATTTTCAATCACTACGCCCAAACAAATCCTGCCGCCTTTTCCGATCGACCTCTCCCCTATGAATCGTTCGAAACAGTCCTGAGCAAATGCAAAGGATTTCCAACCGTAACGGCGAAAAACGAGCAGGGGAAAGTGATTGGGTTCGGGTTTCTCCATGCCTACAATTCCTTTCCAGTCTTTTCCGGAACCGCGGAAATCTCCTATTTTATTACATCCCAGTGGACCGGAAGGGGAATTGGAACGATGATGCTTGATTATCTTTGCCGAAAAGCAAAAGCAAAGGGAATTGAAACAATACTGGCCAGTATCTCTTCCTTAAACGAACAGAGTCTCCGGTTTCATCAACGCCGGGGTTTTCGGCAATGCGGTTGTTTCAGTCGGGTCGGGCGAAAAGGGGATACCCATTTTAATATCATCTATATGCAGAAGTTTTTATAACCCTTCTTCTTACGGCAGCGCGGCGGGACTCGCCGAATGCAAAAACAATTTTTATCGAGGTCCTATCGGGATACAAGACAACATGTCCCTGCGGCGTCTCTTTTCACAGAGCCCGCTGCATCCCGTGTTTGACATGATTGTTCTTTTTCCTTATAGTCGTTTGGCAATGCGGTAAAATGGGTGGGGTATGGACCATGGGGGCATCATACTGGCTGCTTTCCGATAGAATACTATCAAACTCTCTTCCTTAAAATAATCTTAAACCAATGGAATTATTATGCTGACTAAAGGAACGACCAACGACGACAGATATCAAATACGTCTGGCACATCCGGATTATCAGGGTAAAGGTGCGTTCTCCTGGCCGAACGGCAGTCGCTTCGAAGGGGATTTTGTAGACGGCAGAATCGAAGGACATGGCATTTTTTACTGGCCGGATGGAAGCAGTTTTCGGGGGGAATGGCATGAAGATTTACCCCATGGCAGAGGCGTCTATACATCCCCTGATGGAACATTGTATGAATTGGAATGGGATCGAGGAAAAGTCCGGAAGGAAACAACCCCTTTCCCCTCCAGCACATCTCCTGCACGGCGAGATGATTCTGCCCCTTCTTTCCTGCCGGGATCCGAGGAAGCGAAAAAAATAATCGATGAGTTGAGAGCTGTTCTTGCGAATACGGAAACCAGGTACGAAGCTGAAAAGGAAGCCAGGGAAAAGGCCGAAGAAGAGGCGAAAGAAGCGTCGGAACTGTTGAATCGCCATCTCATAGACCAAGAAAACAGACTGAGGGAACTCGAACAGAGCCAGCAAACCGTCGAAGAATTGACTGGGAAACTGTCCGATGAAAAAAACAGACGGGAACAGGCAGAGGAAAGCCAACGTACTCTCGACAAAGTGAGGCAACGCCTGGAAGAAGAAGAGGAAAAACGAAAGGAGGCGGAAGCGGCCCAACAGGTTGCGGCCCGGGATTCACAAAATGCCTTGTCAGAATTGACTGAACGTTTGGCATTGGCCGAAGAAGCCCAAAAAAAACTGGAGGAAGACCGGCGCCTCGCGGAGGAAAAGGCCAAGACTATCGAGGAAGAACTGAACCTGAAACTGAGGGAAGAATCAGAAAAACGCAGTGAAGAGGAACAAATCAGGCTTCGCATCGAGGAAGAAAAAAAACAAACGGCCCAGGAATTGACGCAGCGTCTTCATCAGGAGGCAGAAAAGCGTAAGGCTGTTGAAGAAGAGAAACAAAAAACGGAGGAATCGCTTCAAGGACGGCTGGCTGAAGAAGTTGAAAAAAGAAAGACCGAAGAAAGTTTAAGAATGGCATCCACTGAGGAAGCCAGGAAAAGAATCGAAGAACTGCTCGCTCGTTTAAACGAGGAAGAAAACAAAAGGCATGGTGAAGAACAGGCGCGGCAGCAGGCCGAAAGCGAGTCGTACCGCGCCATGGAGGATTTGAGGGCAAGGCTGGGTGAGGAAGAAGAACGACGGAAACGTGAAGAGTATGCGCGACAAAAGGCCGAGGATGAAACAAGGCAACTTGCCGAAGATCTCCAGAATAAAATTTTAGAACTCGAAGCAAGGAGTAAAGAGAAAACGGAGATCGGAAATCAAGCGGAAGAATCGGCCAGGGCCAGGATCGAAGAGTTGCTGGAGCAACTGTCAGAGGCGGAAGAAAAATACAAAACAGAGGAAATCGCGCGACAAAAGGCCGAGGAAGAGGCCAGGCAGAAATCGGAAGAACTGTATCGTCAGCTTGCGGATATGCAGGAGGAAATGGAGACCACTGACGAAAATCGACGGCAGCTCCTGGAAGAGGAAGCAAGAAGAAAAGCCGAAGATTATTTGAAAAATAGAATTGAGGAAATAAACCGTCAACTGGCAGAGGAACAGGAAAAACGACGCAACGAAGCAAATGCGAGAGAAAAGGTCGAAAAAGAGGCCCGACAAAAAATAGAGAATCTTACCGCACTTTTGGAAGAGGCAAAGAACAGGAAAGATATTGAAGAGGACAACCGGAAAAAGGCTGAGGAAGAGGCAAAAAGCATTGCCAAAGAATTGAATGCCCGGTTGGCGGACGAGGAAGCACATCACAGACTTGCCGGAGAGTCATTTGCCCGGCGGGAAAAAGAATTGGAAGAAAAACTGGAGGAATTGAACGAGAGACTCGTTGCAGAAGAAACGAAAAGCCTTGCAGAAGAAAAAACGAGACAGGTTGCCGAAGAAAAACTGAAACAAATTACGATGGATTTCACCGAACGTCTCACGGAAGAACAATCCAGAAGAAAAGAGGAAGAAAACGCCCGTCTGAAAGCCGAAGCGGAACTGATCCAGCAAAACGAGCGATATAGCCAGTATCTGTCAGATAAAGAACTGGAAGAAAAGAATCGGCTTTTAACAGAAACGGAGACCAAGCGCATTATCGAGGAACTGGAAAACCTGCTGGCCAAAGAAGAAGAAAAGGGAAGTCGCGCCGAAGAAGCCTGTCGTATTTTGGAAGAAGAAATGAAGCGGACACAGCAGGATTGTATGAACCGCATTTCAGAAATGGAATCGTTGCTCAGTGCCGAGGAAAAATCCCGCAAACAAGCCGAAGAGGAATCACGGGAAAGAGCCGGCGAACTGGCGCAATACATTGCTGAAGTGGAAAAGAATCAAAAACGCATCGAAGAACACAGGGAATCTGTTGAGGAAAGCAACCGAATCATCGCCGAGTTGACAAGCGGGATGGAGCAGGAAAAAACGAATCTTTTGCTTGAAATCGATGCGATACAAAAACGTGCCGAAGATGCGAGGCAAAAAGGTATCGAACTGGAGAAACGGCTTCTGGAAGAGGAGCAAAAACGCCTCGCCTTGGAAAGGGAAGCCAAACAAAAAACCGAAGATCTGACGCGCCGTCTCAATGAGGAAGCGGAAAAACGCAAAGCGGAGGAGCAGGCGCGACAGAAAGCCGAGGAGAAGACCAAGGAACTTCTTGAAAATCAGGCCATATTGACTTCGAAAACACCCGGCCCGGTTATGGCGGAATTTGCACTCCAGGATCAGTCCGAGCAATCTGTTGACTCCGAGGCCATGAAAAAAGCCGAGGAGGAATTCCGAAGAAGAGCGGAAGAGGAGGCAAAGCGGCTGGCAGCTGAGGACGCGAAGCTGAGGATCGAAGAGGAAATTCAGCATCGAATCGAGGAACAGTTAAAGAAAAAAGCCGAGGAAGCCAGACTCAGCATAGAGCCGGACGGCATGACCGACCGGAAAAGAAAAACGGCAACCGCTAAGGGTAAAGCCAAAGGCGGTCAGGGGCATGTCAAAAAGACCTATCCAAACGGCAACATCTATGTCGGTGAAACGGCCAACGATCTGCCTAACGGCCAGGGTATCATGAATTTTACCGACGGTTCAAGATATGTGGGACAATGGTTGAATGGGAAACGAAACGGCCATGGCATTCTTAATCATGCAGATGGATCGAGTTATGTCGGCCAGTGGAAATCGGACAAAAGGGAGGGGAACGGCACGATGACCATGGCCAACGGCCGGAAGTATATCGGTGATTGGTACAACGACCAGGCGGACGGCCAGGGTTCGGAATCCTTCCCGGACGGTATGCGTTACAACGGGCGTTACCGGGGCGGTAAATTTAACGGCCAGGGTTTTCTGATCCTGCCGGACGGGAAAAAGTATACCGGAGAATTTCAGAACGGATTGTCCAACGGCAAGGGGGTCATGGAATATCCCAACGGGGATCGTTATGAAGGAGAATTCCGGAACAACAAATTCCACGGTTTGGGCACCCTGACGTTGGTTGACGGGAGAAAATATACCGGTCAACTGGAAAACGGCCTTCCCCATGGTAACGGTGTGATGGTGCTTGCCGACGGCAAGAGACTGGCAGGTGAATTTAGAAACGGTAAATATCTCGAGGTGTAGATTGGTGACACCATGCTGAATAAAAATCTCGTTTTAAGTAAATCGCAACAGGATGTACAGGGACAAGGACCCGTTAATTTTCAGTGGGTTGAAAGCTTTATTAACGGGGAAGCCTCTTCCGCCTTCCCGGATGGATCCTCCTATAACGGATCTTTGAAAGAGGGGCGCTTCCACGGCACGGGTACCTTCGTCTGGGCGGACGGGAGCCGTTACGAGGGGCAATGGGCAAGCGATTTGCCCGAGGGAGAAGGCGTCTTGCTCCTCTCAGACGGCTACCGTTATGAAGGGCAGTGGCAGGCAGGATGCCCCGAAGGAGAAGGAACCGAAACCCTTCCCAACGGCGGGCGTTACCAGGGCCGATGGATTAAAGGTGTGAAGTCCGGATCAGGTGAGTTCAACTATCCCAACGGTCAAAGGTACAATGGCCAATGGGAAGACGGACTATGCCACGGCCACGGCGTTCTGGTTTTTTCCGACGGGTCTCAATACGAAGGAGAATGGCGCGAAAACAACATGTTCGGAACCGGTGTATTGAGTTTTGCGGACGGCAAAAAGTGCCGCGGCGAATGGGTGAATGAAGAATTCAAAATTATTGAAATGCTATAATGTGATATGACCCGTTCCGGGGTACCTTATCGCCGACCACCCGTGTGTTTGGAACCGCATCACTCCCGTATTGTAAAAGACCGCTTTCCCGCGTTGAGGCTATTCGGTGGGTTGTTCTTCAGGAACCGGATTCCAGAGTTTCTGCCTTTTCTTCTCGATTTTTTGGTGACGGTATTGGACATAGGCATCCCGGGTTGCGATATAGGGATCTATGGCTGCACCGACCAGGGCCTCGTAATCGCCGATTCTAAGCGAGGTGTCATTGAGAATCTCATAGCCCCTTATTCCTGTGGACACGTACCAGGGATTAATATATGAGACAGGATAAAGAAAGTACTCACCCACGAAACCAAAGGTCTCTCGCGGACTTGAAGGCCCGAGGAATGGCCAAACGATATAGACGCCCTGCCCGATCCCCCATAGACCAAAGGTCTGCCCCAGATCTGTATCCTGTTTTGGGAGATTGATACCTTCCATGGAGGCCAGGTCCATGAACCCGGCGATACCCCAAATCGAGTTAATGAAAAAACGGCCTGATTCAATGGCTGTTCCGTTAAAATCCGCCTGCAAAAGCGAACTGACAAAACGGATGGGAAACGCAAGATTGGTGAAGAAATTTTTGACGCTGACCCGCATCACTTTCGGTAGAATTTTGTTGTATCCGGTTGCAACGGGTTTCAACACCCAGAAATAAAGTTTGTCATTGAAGAGAAACATGGCTCGATTGAAGGGTTCAATCGGATCGGAAATGTGCGGACCACCGGTACGGCTTTGTTCTTCACCAGAAATGTCAAAATCATCTTCATATTCGAAGTCGTCTTCAAAATCCTCGGCAATCCATACGGGATCCGCAACTCGCACCCCTTCATGAACGGTACCGGGCAAGACCGTTTCCTCAGGAAAAGCATCTTCTCCGGACGGTGGGAGCGATTCTGTCATGCCGTCGGTGATATGGACAGTTATCTCGGCATGAGGTGATTCCTCAGCATGCAGGGCCGGGGAAAAAGGAAAGAAGGGAAGGCATGCGACAACCAGAGCAATCCCGATAATACTGAAACCCCTATATCTCGTTATGCGCGTCAGGCGTAACTTCATAACCACGGCTCCTGTCAGGAAGAACGGCTATTTTTGATCTTTTACTTTTTTTCGCAGGATTTCCAACAATTTATCCGGTGTCTGTTTGGAAAGGATGTCATTGAACTGGGTGCGGTAATTCTGGACAAGACTCACATTTTCAATCACCACATCATAGACTTTCCAGTTCTCATCGACCAGCAGCAGGCGATAGTTAATCGGAACATTTCCTTCGGGCCTGTTGATACGCGTGTATACCTCTGCCGTGGTGGGAGTCAGCATCGATTCCTTATCGAAGGATATCTTCTCGTCCTGGTAGGCAAGGATACGTTCCACATAGGTGTTTTCGAGAATCTGATGGAACAGATGAACAAATTCCGTCTTCTGCTCTGCAGTCAGTTTCCTCCAGTTTCGGGACAGGGATCGCTTCGCGAGTTCCACTTCGTCAAACATATCGAAATACAGACGGCGCAACTTTTCTTTCTTCAATTCTTTCTTGGCCGGGCTTTTCAGATCGGGGTCGCGCAGGACATTCAATACTTTATTCACATTGAGCTTTAGGGTCTCAAGGGGAACACCTGCATAAGAAGATGAACACAGCAAAACA
Source organism: Deltaproteobacteria bacterium (assembly GCA_012522415.1). NCBI lineage: Bacteria > Pseudomonadati > Myxococcota > Myxococcia > Deltaproteobacteria bacterium. The sequence goes on from JAAYKM010000105.1 coordinate 13,080, forward strand.
ATGACCAGAATAATGGAGAAAACGATATTCCTTTTCATAGCCACCTCGTCGTCAATTCATTAACGCTATTCTAAAGATTTCAGATCGCTTTGAACGTCCCCAAAAGCGTATTTACCAATTAAATCAGAAATTTCGACTGCCGGCTGCGTTTCCGTGATGGTTCCGTCGGCAGCAAGCACGGCTCCGCCGCCCCCAGGATCGATGCTTAAATAGCAATCTCCGATCAGACCCTCAGTTTTAATGGAAGCGATTGCGTCATCATAAATCATCATTTCGTTTTTTATCCTGAACTCCACCACGGCCTTCAAATCCTCCTGATCAATCTTCATAGACTCGACACGGCCCACTTCCATCCCAAGCATTTTAACAGGGCTCCCGATCCTTAACCCGGATACGGAAGTGAATTTTGCGTTCAACGGATATGAATCGCTCCCAAACAAGTCCACATGACCCAGTTTTACCGTCATATAGCCAATCAGGATAAGCCCCAAAAAAACGAAGATACCGACGCTCGTTTCCATGGCAAATTTTTTCATGAGATCACTCCTTTGCGGGACAAGATAAACGGGAGATTTCTTTCTGATCCTCTGCGGCCGCCTCGACAACAGATTCCACATTCATGAATGGTCGCCCCTGTGCGAGGCCAACCAGGACGGCAAAATCCGTACAGCCTTCCAGGTTCGAATTGTCACTTTCGTCGTCTTTTATTATGGTATCAATACCATATTCCGACAGATTCATGACGAAATTTTTCAAAATATCCCGGGCTTCCACCAGATCCGTATAAGGCAGGACGGTCACAAACCGATGAACGCTATAACGGGTGGAAAAACCACCGAGAGGGCCAAAGTGTTTATCGATAAAGATGCCAAGGCGCTGCACGATCATTTGAGCATATTCGTGGCCAAGTTTATTAATCACCGTATCCAAAGATTGGAGGGTAACCATGATCAGAGCATACACATCATCTTCACGATCCTGTTTCATTCCAGCGCGATACAAAACCTTGAAACGTCGGCGTGATGAAAGACCGGTCAACTCCGCTTGCAATCCTTCAAGGCTTCGTATGACTTCATCATTGAAGGGATGATCGAAATCCTCAAGTTCTTCAGGGGTACCCTGAAAAACGATTTTTTTGTCATAAAGGGCAAGAATCCGGTTAGAAATAAAATATACGTCGGGTATCTCATGGCTGACAAGAATGGCCGTAAACCCGAATTTACGCTGATATTGGGCAATCATGCTTAAAATAGCATTTTTGCGTATCGGGTCCTGTCCCGAAGTAGGTTCGTCAAAGAGGACAATCTTGGGGTCCATAATCAGCGCACGAGCCAAAGCAACCCTTTTCTGCATGCCCCCGGACAGTTCAGACGGGAATTTATAGCGGGAATCGACCAGATCGGTCTGTTCCAGCCTGGCGAGAGCACGTTTTTCAATTTCAGTCCTGGTCATGTTTGTTGTTTCCAGCAGGGGAAGGGAGACATTTTCCAGGATATTCATGGAATCGAAAAGGGCGTTGTTTTGAAACATATAACTTATCTCGCCCGGGGCAAAAGAAACGTGATGTCCTTTAGCGCTCCGTAATGGACGCCCCCGAAAGAGAATCGTGCCCTCTTCAGGTTTGAGCAAGCCAATGATATGTTTCAACAGGACACTCTTGCCGCTGCCGCTGAGTCCGATAATGGTCGTAACTTCACCTTCGTAGATTTTTAAATTAACCTGATCCAGAACGGTCTTCGTGCCGAAACGCTTGGTTACCTGTTGAAATTCAATTAGCGGCGTATCCATGGAATCACTGAATCAAAAGAGAAGTAACAACATAATCGGACAAGAGGATCAACACACAGGAAAGAACGACGGCGGAGGTGGTGGATAACCCCACGGCCTTAGCCCCATGACTGTCCGAGCGCATATGGGCAAAATAACCCTGGAAACAGCAAACAGTGGCGACGATTACGGCAAACACTATGGATTTGATAAACCCGTCCGTTATATCCTTTGATGTCAGGCTGGACTGAACACGATAAAAGTAAGTGTTCGAGGTGATCCCGAGAACGATCGCAACGGATACATAGCCACCAATGATACCAAGCACATCAAAAAGAGCCGTCAGGATGGGAAAACTGATCACCGCCGCCGCAATTCGGGGACTGATCAAATATTTTAGCGGATCAATCCGCATGGTATCCAACGCGTCGATCTGTTCGGAAATCCTCTGAATGCCTATTTCCGCGGTAATGGCGGAACCCGCCCGGGCCGTGATCATGATCGCCGTCAAAACAGGACCCAACTCCCTCACCAGAGAAAGGGCCACGAGTGTTCCCAAAGCTCCCTCTGCTCCGAACTTGACCAAGGCATAGTATGACTGGAGCCCCAGAACCATGCCCGTAAAGAGTCCCACCAGCAGAATGATCATGGTGGATTTTGCGCCGATATAATAGAGCTGCTGGACAATTTTAATGAACTGTTTTTTCTGGAATATTTTCAGGATGGCAAGAACCAGGAAAATGGCCGCCGCACCCAGGTTTTTGATCCAAAATATCGCCAAACGGCCTGTGGCGGCAAATGGTTCCAGCAGAAACCTGATTGCGTTTACAAGCACATTATTCTGCGATCCTTGATTCATATTCGTAAAAAGGGCCATAAGCATCATCCCCCGTTTAACGACATGACCATCATCCAAGAGAATTTCTTCCCATTACCTTCCCGACGACCAGATGACATGTCCTCATATCAGGCATTCCATCGGGAAGTCAATATCAGAATATCCTGCACAATCTCCTCACCGGTTACCTTTTAACATGAGACACAGGATGACCATCACTATTCTGATTTCTTTCAAAGTATGGGTTCCCTTGCCTTCCGTCTCATCTCGTTGAGGAAATGAATTTGCAAAACCACCGCTTTCATGTACAGATATGAAAAACTGAATTCGTGGCATCCGTGAAGCCTCTGAAAGGATATGGTTTACATGATAATGAAACCCCCTCTTCTCCTTGTAGCCGGCGCAAAAGGTGCCGTCGGCACCACGGTGGCGGCGGCGATTGCCGCCATGAACGACTCCTTCGAAAACATCCGGCCCTGGTTGATCACGGCCGATTGGGCCAATCCGGAAATCCTTCGAAAAGCCGCTTTTGCGGGATGGGATTTATCGGACAATCCAATGAGTCACCGTATCAGCCTTCAGGGCATTCTACTTCCCGAATATTTCGGCGATTACGTATCGGCACTGGATGCGATGGATGTGCGCAGGCCTCCCGCTGAAAAGACGGTTTGGCGGCATCACATAGAGGCGCTGTCTCAGGATATCCGTGAGCTGGTCAATGCCAACCCATTCCACCAGCCAATTCTTATCAATCTTTTACCTGCTTGCGCTGTGAAGAATCTGGAAGCCTGTCGAACTCTGGAAGAGATTTACCAGAAACACAATCCCGTCGATTTCCCGGACCTGGCCTATTTAATGGCTGCCATGGCTTGCAGGGTTCCCATAGTGAATTTTACCTCCAATGCCGTCGAATGCCCCCTCGTCCTGCAAGAGGCGAAGAAGGTCGGGATTCCTGTTTGCGGAAGAGACGGCAAGACAGGACAAACTTATCTCAAAATGGTGATTGCGTCTGCCTTAAAGGCGCGAAAGCTTCCCGTTGAGGGTTGGTACAGCCTGAACATTCTGGGCAACGAAGACGGGCGGAACCTTTCCAACCCAGAAAAAGCATCAGGCAAACTGGCCAACAAAACGGATTTTCTTGACGAAATTTTGGGTTACCCGGTGGGTGAACGACGATACGGACAATCCACCCACAAGGTATCCATCGAATATTACCCGCCGCGCGGTGACCAAAAGGAATCCTGGGATGTCATCGACTTTACAGGCCTGTTCCGTATGCCCATGACTATCAGGCTCAACATGCAGCTCCGCGATTCGATTCTGGCGGCACCCATGATTATCGATCTGGCCATATGGATGAACGCGCTGTCGGGTATGGGGCGTACCGGTTTGGTGACGGAATTGGCGTTTTACTTCAAGAAGGCGATCGCCCCTGCATCTCCAATCGCTTTTCAGGACCAAATCGAGGCGCTTCGACAATTACAGCAAGATGTCATAAACGATTCATTTAAGAAAGAAAAAACAGGAGAAACCCTGACATGAAACTCGGTTACAGCACAAACGCCTTTGTCCGTGGATCTCTGTTCGACGCGGTCGATGACATTGCCGAACTCGGCTTCGGCGGGATTGAAATCATGGGTGACCGTCCTCACCTCTATCCGCCGGACTGGAGTGAAAACAGTCTTCAGAAGCTGAAGGAAAGGATAAACGAAACCGGTCTGAAAATAACAAACATCAACAGTTTCACCCTGTTTGCCGTAGGCGATACGTATCTGCCTTCCTGGATTGAACAGGATCGGCAAAGGCGTGAAATCAGAATACAGCACACCCTGCAGAGTTTACGTGTGGCGGCGAAACTCGGCTGTACGAACATTTCAGTGCCCCCGGGCGGTCCCCTGACAGGCATGAACCATTCTGAAGCGATCAGACTTTTCCACGGCGGACTGGAAAGGGTTGTTCCCTTGGCAGAAGCACTGGAAGTCAAGATTCTTATCGAGCCGGAACCGGATCTGCTGATGGAAAACACAAGCCAATTCCTGGATTTCATCAGCGACGTCCGATCCACGTGGGTTGGCGTCAATTTCGATATCGGTCATTTCTTTTGTGCCGGCGAAGACCCGGCTGAGAGCTTCCGTAGGCTCCTTCCCTGGATCGGCCATGTCCATATAGAAGATATTGGAGCGGATCGGCGTCATCACCATTTGATCCCGGGGGAAGGGGCCATCCACTTCGAATCGGTGCTGCGGATGATCCGAGAAACCGGATATGAGGGTGACATCAGCCTGGAGCTCTATACCTATGCGGATAAACCCGTTGAGGCCGGGAGAAGAAGCCTCGCCCACCTGCTACCGATTTTGGCCAAGGCGGAATTCAACACAGCGGACATCCTGTTGAAAAACGGATAACGGGATAGGCGTTTTCCAAATTCATTTTTCCCATGGGAGAATTTTATTTTGAATTCACAGCAAAAGGATCTGGATAAAAAAACAGCATTCTTTGGGTACCGCAAAATAAAGGCCTCGGAAAAAGCCGGTCATGTTCTCAGGCATTTCAATTCTATTGCCGATAAATATGATTTCATGAACACCCTGCTCAGTCTGGGAATTCACTATCTGTGGAAACGTTCCGCCGTAAAAGCCGCCCGGTTAAAAAAAAACGGGATGGTCATCGACCTATGTGGCGGCACGGCGGATTTGGCCGTCCTGGCAGCCAAACGCCTGGGGCATGGCAGCCTAATCGTCGTCTATGACATCAATTTGCAAATGATGAAACAGGGCATACCCAAGATCGCCAAGGCAGGTTTTTCAAAACGGATTGGCTGTGTTCAAGGTGACGCCGAAGACATCGCCTTTCCATCACAACTCTTCGATGGGGCAATGATTGGTTTTGGCATCCGCAATGTAACGGATATGGGAAGATGCCTGCGGGAAATTAACCGAATACTCAAACCGGGGGGCAGCTTCATGTGCCTGGAATTTTCTCTACCGGTCAATCCCTGCTTTCGTTTCCTTTACGACATCTACTCCTTTCATATCATGCCGTATGTCGGTCAATTGCTGGCCGGCACCCGCAACGCCTACCTCCATCTGCCAGAATCCATCCGCATGTTCCCTTCACCGGATGATTTTTCACGGATTATTTCGGCAGCGGGGTTCATCCAGGTCCAGTATAAACGGCTAACCAACGGCATTGCCGTCATCTATACAGGCGTAAAACCATGAAACTCAACTGGGCGGAACGGATGGCGGTGAACAATCCGCTGCGGCCCCTTCAGCAGCGTCTGGAAATGAGCTGGTACCGTAAACGAATCAAATTGCCGGAGGAAGCGCATATTCTGGAAATCGGCTGCGGCCGGGGAGCGGGAGCCCTTCTGATCAAGCGCGTGTTCCGTCCGGATCATATCTATGCCATGGATCTCGATATAGACATGGTCCAAAAATCCGGGTCCTATCTAAAGCCGGCCCAACGGGAAGGAATTTCCTTTTTGGTCGGCGACGCCACCGCTCTCCCCTTTGGTGACCTGGTGATGGACGCCGTTTTCGGCTTTGGTGTTCTCCATCATATTCCGGATTGGCAGGCCGCTATGGATGAGATCGTCCGGGTTCTGAAGAAGGGGGGAATTTATTGCTTCGAGGAGCTTTACCCGCCATTATACCGAAACTTCATAACCCGCCACATCCTCCTCCATCCGCTGGAAAATCGATTCGATAGCGAAACGCTGAAAAAGACGATGGCCGCCTCAGGCCTCGTCATGGGAAATTACCTGGAAAGTCGCCATTTGGAAATACTGGGATACGCAACCAAGCGATAAGACATGGTATTTATTTAAACAGCAGACCGATTACAAAACAGGCAAGCAGCGCCAGGGGATAGTAGCTTGCACGGTTGAAGAGACTGAGAGCCCTGTCCGTCTCCTGCGAACGATAAAGACGGATCGCCGGTAGGAGCAGAAGGAAAAAACCACATACCCCGGCGGCCGCCAAAAGAAACCCGCTGAAGGGGGCGGGAAACATGGAAAACAAAACGAAACCCAAGCCATATGTCATACACAAGGAAAAGACAATGATCCGCACCGATGTTCGGATGCCAAAACGAACCGGTATGGTTTTCGCTCCCAGTTTCCTGTCCCCTTCCAGATCGGACAAGTCGTTGGGCACATTTTGACCTCCGATTTCCCAAAAAAAGAAAAAAAGGAACATTTGGAGTAAAAAAAGACCCGGTGGATCGGCATTAACCGCAAAAACAGCGGCCACGGGTCCCGATGACTTAACGAAGCCGCTGACAATGCTCCGTAACCAGGTGATTTTGAGGAGAAAACAGTAGACGACTTCGAGAAAAGCGGCGCAAATAAAAATAACCAGACAAAAAGGATTGAGGGACCAGGCGCCGATGAGGGCCAACGTAGCCCAGAAAAGCGCCCAAACCACCGCCTGACCGTAAGGGATCAACCCCTTGGCAAGGGGATGACGCACAAACAGGCCGTCCAAATCCTGAACGGTTCTTTCGGTGGTGTCATTGTGCCGCCCCTGCAGGTCGACACGAAAATCGACAATATCATTCAGGGAATAAACAGCCGTGTACCCCGCAAAAGCGGTGATAAAACCTACAAACACGATGTGCCAGGAGGGAACGGAACCCAGGCAGAACAGAGCGGCAAGAGCCGGGGAAGCCAGGTCGATGAGGGCGTGAGGCGTGCGGGAAAGGGCCAGGAAGTAATTCAACCGCCTCATGAGAGAAGATTCTGTTCTCGCCTGGGTGTTCAAATCGTAGTGGCTCCGAAGAGGATGATACGGCATCAAGCCAGTCCGCTATTTCATAAATGATTTCAACCTCCGAAACAACCAGAAAAGACCGGCCCAATATATTATTCATTGCGGTATATGACAAAACTCTCCTCCACCGGCTGGAACGAATCATTATTTGTTGCATCATCTTCGTGCTGATGGTTAATATTTCAGCAACAATCAAATTTTATCGATAACATGAACATTCCGTTTAACAGGGGCTATATGCGAATGAAACTTCGTCGAAAGAAAATATTCCTTGCGGTCTCGCTGTTGGCGTTTGTTTTTTTTGCAGGTGCCCTCACGGCCCTTACACTGAAAAAACATTACCCTCTGGATAACTACAGGGATGACATCCTTATGGAAATGCGGAAAACCCTGAACCGCGACGTCCATTATGAAAAAGGGGGATTCTCGTTACGCCGCGGCCCTGCCTTCACCTTCGATCACGTGATTATAAACGAACCGGGCGACAAGGCCGCCCCCCCCCTGATGACGGCTGAACGAATCTCCATCCGCCTTGCACTCACGCCCCTCCTCTTCAAAGAGATTGCCATCAGGGACATTGTACTGGAAAAACCGGGTATCCATTTGCAACGCTATCGGGACGGGACTTTCAACATCAGCGACCTTCTTGCGGAGCAAAAGGGGCGGCGCTTTCGATTGAAAGCGCTCCGCATAAAGGAAGGAACCGTATGCATACAAGATGAATTCGTTCAGGATTTATCGATAACGCACACCATTTTCGATATTGATTTTTACATCTCCAACCTGACAAGAGGCAAAAACAGCAGATTTTATCTCTCTGCTTTCATCAACAATCCATCAAAGGATGGTGAGGTAAAACTAAGGGGTGCGCTCAGGTTATCGCCCAAGGATAAACCCCTGCTCGATAGCGTGGCCTCCGTCCGTGTCATCACCAGAAATCTAGATGCGGAACGGTATTGGGGTTATTACCGGCAATACGTGCCTTTTGAAAAGATCCGCGGACGTTTGAATATCGACTCCAGTTTCAGTGGAAAGTTCGACGAATTCGAATCGGAAGGCAGAATGTCCGTTGAAGATCTGCACTTTAAATATCCCGAAGTATTTCGAACAGAACTTGCGCCCCGGAAGGCTCAGTTGAAATACCATTTGGCCGTCGATACCCGGGATGTGAAAATCGAAAACATCGATATCCGGATCGACGGCTTTCATGCACGAGGGAGCTGTTCCATTCTCGATATTCCCGGCGGTGATCCCCGTATCGTTGCGCATGCCGTCACGGCCCCTTTTAAACTCGAGGGATATCGACAGTACATTCCCTTCGGTGTTATTTACGACGATGCGGCAGAATTCATCGAGACGAAAATCAAGGCCGGAACCTTCCGATTGGACGATGGACACCTGGATGGACGCGTAAGTCAAATTGCACGCATGGAAGAAAAGGACAACTGCCGGGTGCTTTCCATCCATGGATCTGTGATCGAAGGCGGTCTGTTGCAGTGGAATGATCGGACACCCGCCTTCAGCGGAATCAGGGGGAAGCTTGTTCTGAAAGGAAAGGACTTTCTTCTCCAGAATATGTCGGGAAAATTCGGAACGTCGCCCTTTACGCTGAACGGATCAATTACGGATTATTGTCTCACAACCCCGGTTTCCTATCCATTTTCCATGGTCATATCCCCTCAGAAAAGCGAAATCGCCTGGCTCCTGGGCAAACAGACGGAGGACATGTTGGAATATTCAGGGAAATCCGCACTGAACCTGAACGGACACGGCCTCATCAGTGATTACCAATTATCCGGCAACTGGGATCTGAAGGATGCCGACTATGCGTACAAAAACATGATCCATAAGCCGCGGAGTAAGGACAACAGGATGACTTTCTCCTGTCGCATCAGCGAGACGGGCCTCCGTGCAGACTTGCTGAATTACGACCTCGCCCCGATGTTCCTCAGGTTGTCGGGACAATACGACTGGGGGAATAATGAGAAACTGGCCGCTAAAATTGATTCCAACCGATTCCAGATTGAACACGTCATCGAGCACTTACCGGCCTTGCAAGAGTATCGACCCACGGGAATGGCCCAAATCAATATCGCAGGAAAAGGCAACACCACCAATCCACTTCAGTGGCTCTGGTCGGGCCAGGTTTCTCTGAGTGGCGCGTCCCTGATGCCCGCAAAAGATATGCAGCCTCTCAGCCGTATCAGCGGACACCTTTACCTCAAAGGCAATAATCTGGAAACATCCATGATCAAGGCGCAGATCGGAACATCCTCCATAACCGGGAAAGGGATGATCAACAATTTTTCCAACCCGCTCTTTCGGGCAGAATTTTCCTGTCCAGAGCTCAATCTGGCCGACTTTGACTTGACAACACCTGAACCGAAGAAACAACTGACAAATATCAGGGGTGATTTTTCATGGCATGGGGGCATCCTGGAAATCCATTCCATGTCCGGATATATCGCGGAGACACCGCTCAACCTGTCAGGAAGGATATCGGATTTGGCAAGGCCGGTCATGGCATTGAACCTCGAATCATCCGATCTGAAAATCGATGACGTGTTGCCCCTGGTCCAGGTTCGCAAATTAAACCCCGACGGGAAACCCAAATCATCGCCATCGGTGAAAATCAACCTTGCGGCCAACCGGGCAACGTGGAATGATTTTTCGTTTACGAAGCTCCGATCGAATATGGATTACGAAAATAACCTGCTCAGGATTTTGCAAACCGATTTGTCGGCCTTAAATGGCCATGTAACAGCCAGCGGCACGGTGGCTTTCGCCGATGATCTGCCCCGGTACAGTGCAGCTTTCCATGGCGAAAAAATATCTGCGCAAGAACTTGCGAAAATCTTCGACTGGCAAGGCTATACCATCACAGGAGCCCTCAACATTGAAGGCACATTGAGCGCCCGGGGCAACACGATGGTGGACCTGAAAAAAACGGCTTCGGGTGGAATCAAGTTGAAGATTACAAAAGGTATGCTCCGGCAGTTTCCCGCCCTGTCAAAGATTTTTTCCATCCTGAATGTATCACAACTCTTCAAATTTCAGCTGCCCGACATGGTTTCCGGTGGTATGCCCTATAACAAAATCAGCGGTAACCTTGATTTTCGTGACGGTTTCGTATCGACCACGGATTTATTTGTGAAAAGCGATGCCATGAACATCGCCGTTGTCGGCGAAATTGACATGATCCGGGAGGAAATAGACAGCACAATCGGGATCCAACCCCTGAAGACGGTCGACAAAGTGGTCAGAAGCATCCCGATTGTGGGCTGGATCATCACGGGAAAGGAAGGAACGTTTGTCACAACCTACTTTGAAGCAAAAGGCAAACTGACCGATCCGTCTATAACCGCGGTCCCCCTCCAGTCCATGGCGACGGGTGTTTTTGATATATTCAAACGGGTATTCCAACTCCCGGTGAAGATATTCACCAATACAGGAGAAGTGTTGATCGGGAGATAAGACGAGGCGATCCTGCCGTTTGCAGCCTCTGGCGCCCTGTCATCCCTTGCCCGGTTAAAGTTTTTCCGGACATCTGCCGATATATGTATCGAAACGAGTCATCTGCGGTGCACGTGCTTCAGTCACAAAACTGGAATCGAACGAGAAAGAAACCGCAGAGCCTATTGGCGCGAGGCGCCCGATTCGAAGGCTAAGAAAAAGTTGATGAGATTCTTCAGTCTTCTGGCAACACGGCATATGCGGAGACCGTTTCGAATAAAATCAGCACCCCTTCATGGCAGGATGCCGGGAGGGGTGTTTCACCGTCACCCTCCTCACAACTTCATCCGTATTAAAAAACTCTTGCCATTTTGCAAAAATTTCAACCGGGCCGGCCCCCCGTCTTTCCTCGCTCCGCCATGGGGGACTAATGAATTATCTCACGGCCGTCGTTCATCCCGATGGGCTGTTCCGTTCGAAACAATTTCAGCCATACCCGCACGTTATCCACAATGATAATCACGACGAGAATCAGGATGGCCAGGCTCAGCCAGGCGTTGAGCATCTGGCCTTTGCCCAGGTAGATCTGGATATTCATGACGCCGGCGGCAAAGGTTGTGACCGTGATCAGGAAACAGGGAATCAGGGTGATGAGGGCGTAAACCTTTTTCCTGCCGATCCGCAGGATGATCGTCGTACCGATAGCCAAAGCGAGAGCGGAAAGGGTCTGATTCGTGGCACCGAACATGGGCCAGATAGAGGAAATATCACCGGTATAAAGCAGATAGCCCCAAGCCATCGATACGAGAGCGCTCGTGACAACGGTGCCGGGCATCCAGTCTTTCCGGCTCAGTGGTTTGTAAACGTAACCGAGAACATCCTGCAATATGTAGCGAGCCACCCGGGTTCCGGCGTCAATGGTGGTCAGTATGAAGAGGGCCTCGAACATGATGATGAACTGGAACCAATACTTCATGGTGTGACGGAGACCTTCGCTGATATTCGCGAAGATATGCGACATGCCTACCGCCAGTGAGATGGCCCCTCCCGGGCGGTGAGCGACGTCCAGCCCAATCAGTTGATTGAGGACCGGCAGATCGACGATCTGCGTATTCAGTTTCTGAAAGATTTCCGGGGACGTATTGATGGCGTAATAATCTCCGGGCATGAGGGTCACCGCGGCAAGCAGGGACATGACGGCTACGAAGGATTCCGTCAGCATGGCACCGTAGCTGATTAAGGGAATTTCCGTTTCACGCTCCAGCATTTTCGGCGTTGTCCCTGAACCGATCAGGGCATGAAAGCCCGAAATAGCACCGCAGGCTATCGTGATGAATACGTAGGGCCACCAGGGACCGGGAATGATCGGGCCGCCGCCCGATATGAACTCTGTCGTAAAGGGCATTTTGATGGCTGGATTGACGAAAAAAAGCCCGACGGCCAGGGTAACGACCACGCCGATTTTCATGAAACTGCTCAGATAATCACGCGGAGCAAGGAGTAACCAAACCGGAATGGCAGCCGCGCTGAAACCGTACAGAGGCAGGAGGATCGACATCTGCCTTTTGTCGAAGGTGAACCAAGAGGCGATAGCGGAATCAGCGATGTATGGACCCATAAAAACCGCCATACAAACCATGGTAACACCGGCGATGGAGCCGGACAGAATAGCACCCGGTCTGATCCTGAACATATACACCCCGATGACCATTGCAATCGGGATCGTCATGACGATGGAAAAGCTTCCCCAGGGGTTGTTGAACAGGGAGTTGACGACGGCCACGGCGAGCCCGGCCAAGGCACAGATAATGATAAATAAGATCACCACAGCCGTCACCGCGCCGCTGATCCGGCTGACATCCCTCTCCGCAATAACGGACAGGGACTGCCCATTGTGACGGTAGGAGGCAAACAGGATAATCATGTCATGAACACAACCCCCGAAAACGGAGCCCAATAATATCCAGATAAAACCAGGCCCCCAGCCATACTGGGCAGCCAGGACCGGTCCGATCATGGGCCCCGCGCCGGCGATGGCGGCAAAATGGTGTCCGAAGACCACCCACTTGTTGGTGGGAACGTAATTCTGGCCGTCATTGCAGGAAACGGAGGGGGCAACATTGCGGTCGTCCAACATCAGGACTTTGGCTGAAATGAAAGCGGCGTAATAACGGTAGGCCAGGGCAAAGACGCATAGGCTGCCGATTAACAGATACAATGCATTCATGAAAAATGATCCCCTTTTACCCGTGCAGGATGATCGTCGCTTTTCATTTTCGATGATTTTTTATTCGGATCGTACGTATCAGTTTATGGGCGGAATATCCAGAAGGAGATTGGTTTTAACCCGATACCTTCTGTGTAAAAATGTACAATGGTCCCATACGGGTCACAGGGATCCGCCCTCGGAAAACCATAAGGGGCGGCGCCGGGAACGGAGAGATGACTCTTTTTTCACCGTGCCGAAGAGATAACCCATCTCCCTCCCCTCTTTTCGTCTAATCATTTCATCGAACCGTTTTAATCTTTCTTTCAACTGAACGGGTTCATGGGGGATAAAATATTGTTCCTCTTGCCACCCGCCATATCTATTCCTTCGTATATCCAGCCACTTACAAGATTATCAAAACAGAACACCCACTTGGCACGATCATTTCATATATAAAGGCAAAAGCAATCATGAAAATAAAAATAAGAAAAGGGAGGACAAAAACCATGAAAAAAACATTGCAAACACTAATCGTCGCGACTTTCGTCGTACTCATCACGGCAACATTCGGATTCGCAGAATATGC
>JAAYKM010000106.1 GCA_012522415.1 Deltaproteobacteria bacterium
CGGGAGGCCGTTTCCCGCCGGTTTTTTTGGAAACGGACATCATCGTGGGATCGCAAAGGAGGGTGGTGTTCTGTGAATGAGACGAAAGGCCACAAAACAACGGCGGTGCGGGAGGATCTGTTCCGCCTCGCCTGTGACAACCTGGTTTTCGGGATAGCCCTTCTGGACAAGGGGGGGGATCTGGTGTATTTGAATCCCGCCATGGGGCGGATGTTTCATCCCGGGATACGCCGCTGGTCCGACCTGAAGGCCTTGATGAGCGCCCTCGATGGAAACGGGACCCCCGGCGGGGACGGAACGGGAGATCGCGTCGAACGGCTCGATGCGTTCATCGAAAGGGACGACGCCGGCGCCGTTCTGGAAGAGTACGTCGCCGTCCCCGGTGGGGAGGCGGGCCGTTTGTGGGTCCATGTCCGGGTGATCCGGCTGGGGCCCCGTCGGTTCATGATGGTTTTTCAGGACGTCGCCGGAGGGGATAACCTCGGTGACGTCCTCGCCGGGAAATGGCGCCTGGAGGACACCCTGCGCCTTTTCAGAAAAACGGTTCAGGACGCCGACAGCCTGCTGGGGGTCGTAACGGGCTACGCGGAAATGGCCCTGGCCGATTTGGCCGGCCGTGAAGAACCGCTCCGCCACTTTGTTCAGCAGATCCTCAGGGGGGGCAGCCGTGCCCGGGACCTGATGAAAAGAATGACTCTGCTCGCCCCTGTGGAAAACGGCGGGGAGGACCGGGCCCCGGTGACGAAGGGGAAAAACGGGGAGGATAGGGCATGACATGATGAATCGAATCGATTCCTTTGACAATCCATCGCCGCCGGTGGTTGTCCGGAGCGCCGGACCCCCGCATCCGGCGTATGGGTGGATGGATCGATGAAGGACCAGGGGAAAAGCCGGACCCGCCTCCTGGCGGAATTGAAGGAAGCCCGCGATCGCATCGACGGACTGGAAAGAACCGTCGCGCGGATGGCCCAGGCGGCTCGGCGGGAAGACGGGGACACAACGCCCGGTTCAGGGCCGTGCAGCGCGGCGGAATACAAAAGGGTCGTACGGGCGCTGCGGGAAAGCGAGGAAACCTTCCGGGCCTTCGCGGAACATTCCCCCGACGTCATCATGCGTTTTGACCGGTCCCGTCGTCATCTCTACGTCAATCGGACCGTGGAACAGCAGACGGGACTCGCCCGCGACGCCTTTCTGGGGAAAACCCACGCCGAGCTGGGCTTTCCGGAGGACCTGGTCGTAATCTGGGAGGAAGCGCTTCAGCGGGTCTTCGACAAGGCGGAACCCCATCGTGTTGAATTTATGCTGCCCGCCCGTATCTGGATCGACTGGCTTCTCGTGCCGGAATTCGACGAACACGGGGATGTCCGGGCCGTCGTGACCACGGCGCGGGATATTACGCGTCTGAAAAAGTCCGAAGGGAGACTGAAGGAATCGGAAAGGCGGCTCGCCGAGATTATCGAATTCCTGCCCGACGCCACCCTGGTCATCAACGGGGAAGGACGGGTCCTTTACTGGAACCGGGCTCTGGAAAGAATGACCGGCGTCGAGGCGGAGGAGATGCTCGGCCGGGGAAACCACGAATACGCCGTTCCGTTTTACGGGGATCGAAGGCCCATGCTCATCGATCTGGTGCTGGAGCCGCGTGAAAACGTTGACGATCAGTACCGCCGTATAAGCCGGTATAACGAGACCGTCATCGGGGAAACCAGTTATGTGCCCAGGTTGAAGGGCGGCAAGGCCTACCTTCTCGCGACGGCCGCCCCCCTCTACGATACGGATGGTCGTGTTGTGGCCGCCATCGAGACCATCCGCGATATTACGGATCGTCGTAAGGCGGAGGAGGCGTTGACTATAACGAACAAACGCTTCTCCGAACTCCTGGACAGCCTCGATGCGGTGGTTCACGTGGAGGATATGGAAACGAAGGAGGTGCTCTTCATCAATCGGTTGGCGAGCGAACTGTTCGGTGCAGTAACGGGGAAAACGTGCTGGCGTGTTTTTCAGCTCGGCCAATCCGCTCCCTGTTCGTTCTGTACGAACGACCGGCTGATTGATGAAACGGGGAAACCGACGGGCGGCGTTGTCCGGGAGGTCCGCAACAGCCTGAACGGCCGCTGGTACGAGTGTCGTGACCGGGCCATGCACTGGTTCGACGACCGCCTGGTCAAACTGTCCGTTGCTATGGACATCACGGAGAAAAAACGGGCCGAAGAGGAAGGAAAAAAACTGCTGGAGCGACTCCATCGCGCCGAGAAAATGGAGGTTTTGGGGCTCATGGCCGGAGGGGTGGCCCACGATCTGAACAATGTTCTGGGCGTACTCGTCGGTTATTCGGAATTGCTGCTGCCCGGCATGCCCGAGGGCAGCCCGCAACGGAGACAGGTACAGAACATCCTGTCGGCCGGCCAAAGGGGCGGGGCGATTGTTCAGGACCTGTTGACTCTGGCACGCCGAAACGTGGATAGATCGGAAGTCGTCAAATTGAACGCCGTCGTCCGGGATTACCTGAAAACGCCGGAATTTGAAGCAATCAAACGGGCCAACCCCGGCGTTGTCTTCGAGGTCATTCTGGCTGATCGTCTCCTGAACCTCAGGGGGTCCCCGCACCACCTGGGTAAAACGGTGATGAATCTGATGTCGAACGCCGTTGAAGCCATGCCGGAGGGGGGCCGGGTCGTTGTACGCACCGCGAACCGATACCTCGATACCCCCTTGAACGGGTACGATCAAATCGAGGAAGGGGATTACGTGGTTCTCGCCGTGTCGGATAACGGAAAGGGGATATCCAAGGCCGATATCGGGAAAAGTTTTGAGCCGTTCTATACCAAAAAGGTGATGGGCAGAAGCGGAACGGGACTGGGGTTGTCCGTCGTTTGGGGGACCGTCAAGGATCACCGGGGTTATATCGACGTGCAGAGCGAAGAGGGCCGAGGCTGTGTTTTCGCCCTCTATTTCCCCGTCACCCGGGAGGAGGCGATGGAGGAGCGCGGTCAGGTCGCGGCGGGCGAATATCAGGGTCGGGGTGAACGGATCCTGGTGGTGGATGACGTGGAGGAGCAGCGGGACCTGGCCCAAAAAATTCTGACACGCATCGGCTACCGGGTGGACACCGTGTCCGGTGGCGAGGAGGCGGTCGAATACCTGAAAACCCGGCGGGCGGATCTCATCGTTCTGGATATGATCATGGGGCCGGGCATGGACGGCTATGAAACCTACCGGAAAATCCATGAGATGAATCCCCGTCAGAAGGCGATCATCGTCAGCGGCTATTCGGAAAGTGACCGGGTGAAGAAAGCCCAGGCCCTCGGCGCGGGGGCCTATGTGCCGAAGCCCTACATAACGGAACAGATCGGTCTGGCCATCCGCCGGGAACTTGACGGGTCCGCCGATTCAGGCTAGGATGTTCCCGTCGCCGAATCGACGGCGGAAAGGGTACTCTGAATGACTTCGAAGGAAAGGGGGGCGCCGCATGCCGATATTCATGATGTTCGGGAAGTACAGCAAGGAGTCGCTGAAAGGGGTGTCGGAGGAACGGACGAAGAAGGCGATAAAAATCATCGAGAAAAATGACGGGAAAATCATCTCGATGTACGCCGTCCTGGGGGAACACGATCTGGTTTTTACCCTGGATTTCCCCGACGCGGACAAGGTCCTGTCCACATCGGTCGCCCTCAATATGCTGACGGGCATTTCCTTTACGACATCGCCCGTAGTGGATGTCGAACAGTTCGACCGGCTCATGTCCGAAGTCGAAAGGATTTAGACGGCCCGTTCGCAACGGGGTTTAGCAATCCCCATGAAGAAGAGTCGGGACGACTCCTTTACATGGAAACGGGGGGTTGAAGATCCAGCATCCCCAACCCCCCGATGTCATGGCACGCCCAGTAGGATTCGAACCTACGACATCCAGATTCGTAGTCTGGCGCTCTATCCAGCTGAGCCATGGGCGCGTGATGTAAAATGGCGGAGAGAGCGGGATTTGAACCCGCGGTACACCTTATAGGGCGTACAATCGCTTAGCAGGCGACCGCTTTCGACCACTCAGCCATCTCTCCGTTTGTCTTTAACCTGAAGAGGTTCCATGCTCCCGGCCGTTACAGGTATGGCGGAGGGAGCAGGATTCGAACCCGCGAACCTTTCGGTTAACGGTTTTCAAGACCGCCGCCTTCGACCGCTCGGCCATCCCTCCATCTCAAATTCCCCGTGCCGGCTAGCGAATCCGGTCCATGCCGTGCATATAGGGGCGCAGGGCGTCCGGAATCGTGACGGTTCCGTCCTCTTCCTGATAATTTTCAAGGATCGCCACCACCGTACGGCCGACGGCCAGACCCGAGCCGTTCAGCGTATGGGCGAACTCTATTTTGCCGCTCTCTTCCCGGCGGAAGCGGATCGCCCCGCGACGGGCCTGGAAGTCCCCGAAGTTGCTGCATGAGGATATTTCCCGATACGCATCCTGACCGGGCATCCACGCCTCCAGGTCGTAGGTTTTGGCGGAGGAAAACCCCAGGTCGGCGCTGCAGAGATTAACCGTCCTGAAAGGGATGTTCAATCTTTTCAGAATTTCCTCGGCATTCGCCGTCAGCTTTTCCAGTTCGTCGTAAGACCCTTCCGGCGTCGAAAACTTCACCAGCTCCACCTTGTTGAACTGGTGCTGGCGAATCAACCCCCGCGTGTCCTTGCCGTAGGAGCCGGCTTCGGCGCGGAAACAGGGTGTGTAGGCCACATAATGAATGGGCAGGTCCTTTTCCCGCAACACCTCATCGCGGTGGATGTTGGTGACGGGAACCTCCGCCGTGGGGACCAGGAAATAATCGAGACCCTCGATCTTGAAAAGATCTTCCTCAAATTTGGGAAGCTGCCCCGTGGCGGTCATGCTGTCCCGGTTGGCCAGAAAGGGCGGCAGAACTTCCGTGTATCCGTGTTCCCGGGTATGGAGATCGAGCATGAAGTTGATCAGGGCCCGTTCCATCAGAGCGCTCGCCCCCCGATAGAGGGTGAACCGGGCTCCGGTGATCTTGGCTCCCCGGCCGAAATCGAGGATGTTGAGGTTCTCGCCGATTTCCCAGTGCGGCTTCGGCGTGAACTGAAACGATCTTTTTTCCCCCCAGGTGCGTATAACCGGGTTGTCATCCGACCCCCGGCCGAAGGGCACCGATTCATGGGGCATGTTGGGAATCGTCATGAGGAACTGGTCGAGATCTTCCTCCGTACGGTTCAGCGTCTCTTCCAGGTCCTTGATGCGCCTGGATACGCTCCCCATTTTTTCGATCAGCTCCGTCGCGTCTTCCCTGTTCTTTTTTCTCTCCCCGACCTGCTTCGAAACGGTGTTGCGCTCGTTGCGGAGGTTTTCCACTTCCTGCAGGATGTTCCGCCTCTGTTCTTCCAGACGGATGACCTCATCCAGGTCCAGGTCCTGCCCCCTCTCGATGAGTTTCCGGCGAACCAGATCGGTGTGCTGCCGAATGAATTTGATGTCCAGCATGGACGTACGCTCCTTCCCTCGACCTTCCGCAAGGGAGATATTCCCTATCACTTTGAAGTTTTGAAGTCAATGATTTTGTCCCGCCGTTCGTCTCCGACGGAGGGACCGGCGGAAGTGACGGAAACTACGGGCGGAGAACTCTCCGCTTCAGGTGGTCGAGGAAAAAGAGCAGTTCCGGGTTTCCGGTCAAAAGGGAAGCGCTGAAAAAGACGGTCAAGCCGGAGGATACGCAAACAGCCAGGTACAGGCATCGCGCCTGGAGGGAAGCGTGGACGTTCCAGGTGATGAAGAAGCCGACCAAATAAATGGCGCCCGCCATTACGGCCGAAGAGATGAGCACGTGGACCAGGGACCGGCAGAACGCGCGATCCAGGAAGGCACCGATTTTTTTCCACAGGATGACGGAGAGCATGAAGACATTGACCGCCGATGCCAGTGATGTGGCCAGGGCCAGCCCGCCATGCTTGAGGGGGAACATGAGAAGGACGCTCAGGACCACGTTGACCAGAAGGGCGACGAAGGCGGCTTTCAGAGGTTATTTACGATCCTGGAGTGGAAAAAAGGCCGCGTCGATGATCCGGATCACCGAGAAAGCCCAGAGGCCTAGGGCGTATGTGAAA
>JAAYKM010000107.1 GCA_012522415.1 Deltaproteobacteria bacterium
CATCAAACCCTGAATAAAGACGGTTATTTTTTTGTAGGGCATTCGGAAAGTCTGACAGGGTTGGACCATTCTTTCAATTACATTGAGCCGAGTGTTTATCGGAAATAAAAATCTATGGCCGATTTGATAGTTGGAATTTCAGACCTGAAGGTAAGCGACAATCCCGGTGACATTCTGGTGACCTACGCTTTGGGTTCTTGTATTGCCGTTGCCGTTTACGATCCACGGGTCAAGGTGGGGGGATTGTTGCACTATATGCTTCCGGATTCCGGCCTGGATGTGAAAAAAGCGCAGGACCAGCCGGGTATGTTTGCCGATACGGGCGTTCCCTTGCTCTTTAAGTCCTGTTATCGTTTGGGAGCCGAAAAAAAGAGGATGATCGTGAAGGTGGCAGGGGGAGCCAGTATTCTCGATGATACCCATTTCTTTCGTATCGGACAGAAAAACATCACCGCCCTGCGTAAGATTTTTTGGAAAAACAATGTCATGATCGAAGCCGAAGATACCGGCGCCAACTACAACCGGACTGTTCGCCTGGACCTGTCGAACGGGAAGTTTCTGATCAAGAGTTCGATGGGAATGATTAAGGAATTATAGCCATGCTGGAGAAGATTATACGTTCGGTTCAGAGTATACCCGCTTTTCCGATGACGATACAGAAAGTGACGGAAGTGGTTTCACGCGGGGATTACGCCATAGCGGATCTGGTCAATCTGATCAAATATGACCAGGCGATTACGGCCAACATCCTGAAGATGAGCAATGCGGCCTATTTTGGTGCGCGGCACCAGGTCAGGACCATTCAGGAGGCGGTGCTCTACCTGGGGCAGGAGAATCTCCTTCGGGTGGTTCAGACAGCCGGTGTTTCCCGGTTCTATCGCAAGGGCGGCGGGGGTTATGTCGCCCAGGCTCGGGATCTCTGGCAACATTCGGTGGCGGTGGCGATGATGGCCCAGATCCTCTCTCAGAAAGTGTATCGTTGCGAAGATCCCGTTCTCTATACCGCGGGGTTGCTTCACGATATAGGGAAAGTCTTTTTGGGCGAATATGTTCGTGAGTCCTTCAATAAAATAGAAGACCTGGTGACCAACCAGGGCTATTCCTTTCTGGAGGCGGAAAATGAGATTCTGGGGATCGATCATGCGGGTCTGGGAGGTCTGATTGCGGAACATTGGCGTTTTCCCTCGGAGATAAGGGATGCCATCGCCTATCACCATCGGCCCGATCTTCTGGACAAAGAAGGGGACTACGTCTCCTGGCTGGTCTATCTTGCGGATCAGTTATGCCTGATGATCGGCATTGGCGGTGGAGTAGACGGTCTTGCCTACAAGGGGCTGGCGGAGGCTCTGACTCGCTTCCATCTGCGGGAGCAGGATTTGGAACTGGGGATGCTCAACCTTATGGAATCGTTGGAAGAGGCGGAGGACGTAATCAATGTGGTCTAAAAGATGATTGGGGGCGAACCATGTCGTTTAATGTATTGATTGTGGATGACTCCAATGCGATGCGTTCCGTGATCCGGAAAGTGATTCAGTTGTCGGGCTTCCGGTTGGATAATTGCTATGAAGCGGGTAACGGAAAGCAGGCCCTGAATGTTTTGTCCAGGGAGTGGGTCGATGTGATCCTGTCGGATATTCACATGCCGGAAATGGACGGCATGGAACTGTTGAAACAGATTCATCATCACGATGTTTTCAGGACCATTCCCGTGATTATGATTTCAACGGAAGGCAGTCTGGAACGAGTGAACGAGGCTTATGCCCTGGGCGCAAGGGGGTTTATCAAGAAACCCTTTCTGCCGGAGGAACTGAAGCGCACTCTACACGAGGTGATAGGAGTGGGAGATGAAGGAGAATATCAGGGAGATATTGACGAGGGCGATTTTTGAAGTCTTCGAGAAAATGTTCTTCGTGTTTCTTGAACCGGTTGAGACCGCCCGGGTACAGTATGATTCGGTGTCTTTCATCGATTTTACGGGCCGGACCAGCCGGAGCGGGGCGTTTTGCCTCAAGATGTCGCGTGGGTTCACGGAACTGATGACTCAGAATATGCTTAGTTGTGAAACGCTGGAGATAACGGAGCAGATGATCGAGGATTGCTCAAAGGAAGCGGCCAACATGATCGCCGGTAATTTCCTGCGCAAATTGGATGAACGGGATGTATTCAATTTGAATCTGCCGAAATATGCGCGGATGGATCAGGCGGCGGACCATGGTCTGATTTTGTCCGGAGAGGATGATGTGGTCGTTAGTTTCGAATCGGAAAATGAACCTCTCCAGGTCCGACTGGCCTGGCAAGAGGCGACTGAAGAGCGGGTGTCCGTGTGATGGGTAAAGACGTCACCCTGCGGGATTATTTTTTATCCCCGGGCTATATTTACATCAGTGAGGAACCCTCTCTCATTTCCACCGTGGTTGGATCCTGCGTTGCCGTGTCCCTGTGGGATTGTCAACAGGAGCGGGGCGCCATGGCTCATTTTCTCTATCCTTCGACGGACAAACGCTCTCAGGCGTCGGCCCGGTACGGTAATGTGGCGATCCAGTATCTGATCAGGCTGTTTTTGACGGACGGGGCGAAAATAAAAAATTTGAGGGCGCAGCTTTTTGGGGGCGCCATCAGTCCCCTGGGGGGGTGTGAGCGGATCGGTCCGCAAAATGTCCGCATGGCGAGACAGCAGCTGAGCCGCCGGAGGATTCCTGTTGTGTCCGAGGATATCGGGGGGGCTATGGGGAGAAAGATCGTTTACAACACGTTAAAAAACGAGGCCATCGTCTACAAGGTGAACCATTTGAGAAAGGGTGATTGGTATCCCTACGTTCAAGAGGGCAGGTGAGGGTGAAAAAGATAAGGGTGCTCATAGTTGATGATTCCGCGATTGTACGGAAGATTTTCTCCGAAGAATTATCCAAGTATCCGGATATCGAGGTGATCGGAGCGGCCCCGGACCCCTTTGTGGCCAGGGACAAAATCGTCACGCTGAAACCGGATGTGATCACCCTTGACGTCGAGATGCCCAGGATGGATGGCATCACCTTTCTCAGAAAGTTGATGAAATATTACCCCCTGCCGACCATTATTGTCAGCTCCCTGACACAGAAGGGCGGCAAACTGACCCTGGAAGCCCTGGACATCGGTGCCGTTGATGTCATCGCTAAACCCGGAGGTTCCTATTCGGTCGGCGATATGAGCGCTCAATTGGCGGACAAGATTCGCATAGCTTCCCGGGTCAGCGTGGCCCGGCAAGGAGACAACACAGTCACCGGCCCGTCGGAGCCGATTCAGGCATTGGCCCAGACGACGAACAAGGTTATCGCCATCGGTGCATCCACCGGTGGAACGGAGGCACTGAAAAACGTTCTGACCAAAATGCCTTCCAATTCACCGGGCATCGTGGTGGTCCAGCATATGCCGGCCCATTTCACAACGGCGTTTGCCGAAAGGCTGAACGGTATCTGCCAGATGACCGTGAAGGAAGCGGAAGACAACGATTCCGTCACGCCGGGAAGGGTTTTGATCGCTCCCGGGAACTATCATATGATCTTTCGCAGAAGCGGCGCCCGTTATTACGTTGAAATCAAGACCGGTCCCATGGTCCATCACCAGCGGCCCTCGGTGGATATCCTTTTCAAGTCCACGGCGAAGTACGCCGGGTCGAACGCGATCGGAGTCATCCTGACGGGGATGGGCGCCGATGGTGCAGAGGGCTTGCTGGAAATGAAACAGGCGGGCGCCGGCACGATTGCCCAGGATGAAAAATCCTGCGTGGTATTCGGTATGCCCAAGGAAGCCATTAAACTGGGGGGGGCCGACAGGGTTGTTCCCCTGGACAAGATTGCTCAAGAGATTATTAGGATGGTATGACATGACTTATCGGGCGCTTATAGGGTTAATTGACGGCATGGCATCGGACTTTCTTTTTCTCGATAATCGGGACATCGACATCCCCTCGGCGGGAAAGTTCCTGAATTGTCTGGATCAGATCCTCGCGGAAGGCGAGAAGGTTGGTACGGTGCAAATTATCAGGGTATCCCGCGCCTTGAGCCATATTCTCGGGAAATGGCTTGTTGAGCAGGTGAAGGACAAGGAGGCGGGCTTCGCCATGATCGAAAACGGCATTTCCCTGATGCAGGAGGTGGCGGCGTCCTATAAGAACACGGGAGCCTACGCCGGTGACCTCAGTCCCTTTGTGGCCGGTTGCGTGGATTTGCTCGGTGAGGACATCCCCTCCATGGCGTGTTTCTCTGATACAACAGGTCCCGTGAAGGGAGGCGCCACCGTTGAAAAGCCGGAGGCGGGTCGGGATGAAGCCGCGGCATCGGCCGATTCACTGCAGGATGATTCCCTGCTGAAGGACTTCATTATCGAAGCCTCCGAGTATATCGATGAGATTGAAGTGAATATCCTCAATCTGGAACAGGAACCGGAAAACAAAGATTACATCAACGCGATCTTTCGCCCCTTCCATTCCATCAAGGGGGTGGCAAGTTTTTTAAACCTCGACGTCATCCGCGACCTGGCCCATAAACTGGAGAACCTTTTGGACAAAGCGAGAAATGCCGAGCTGGACGTGACTCCCTCGGTCATCGATGTCGTTCTCGACGGGGCAGACGCGCTAAAAATTCTGGTCGGGCAACTGAGAACCGAGCCGGAAAACAGCGGGACAATACCGGAAGGACTGGACCTGGAGGGGTTGAAAAAACGTGTTCAAATGGTGGAGGAAGGTCGAACCGACATACCCGTCAAGAAGAGATTGGGTGAAATCCTGCTTGAAGATGGTGTTATCAACCAGGAAACCCTGCAAAAGGGTCTGGATGCCGTGGGAAAGAAACCGGGCACCAAGATCGGCGAAGCCTTGATCAGTGATGGGCAGGTGACGCCCAAACAGGTATCGCGGGCTTTACGCAAGCAGGTTGAACAGGTTTCGGATGCCACAACGATCCGCGTGGATACGCGGAAGCTGGATGACATGATCGACATGGTGGGCGAACTGGTTATCACGCAGTCCATGGTTCAGCAGGATCTCAACACGAGTCTGCATGCCGATCGAAATCTCGCGCGGGATATTGCGCAGCTGTTTCGGATTACATCGGGTCTTCAGCGGGTGTCTACGGGATTACGCATGATTCCCATCAAACAGACTTTTCAGCGCATGTCTCGCTTGGTCCGGGATCTCTCGAGGGCGGCCGGCAAGCACGTGGCCGTGGAAATGGAAGGGGAGGAGACCGAAATCGACCGGACCATGGTGGATGAAATCTACAATCCCCTGGTCCATATGATTCGCAATTCCATCGATCACGGTCTGGAGACGCCTGCCGACCGACTCCGGGCAGGGAAACCCGAAAAGGGTCTCATCCGTTTGTCCGCTTATCACCGGGGAGGGAACATCGTCATCTCCATTACGGACGATGGACGGGGATTGAACAAGGAAAAAATTCTGAATAAAGCGATTGGGAACAGGGTGATACAAACCGCTGACGGTTTGACCGACGCCGAGGTTTATCGGCTTATTTTCCTCCCGGGACTTTCAACGGCGGAAAAGGTCACGGATATCTCCGGTCGGGGCGTTGGGATGGATGTGGTCAAGCAGGCGGTGGAAAAACTGCGGGGCAAGATAGAAGTCGAAAGCAGAGCGGGTGAGGGAACCTCTTTTATCACCAGTTTTCCCCTGACTATGGCCATCATTGACGGAATGATTGTCAAGGTCGGTCCGGAACGCTATATCCTGCCGACCACGGCCATCCGCCAGGCCCTCCGACCGACGCGGGAGTCCTACAACAATGTTGTGGGGAAAGGGGAGACGATCAATGTCATGGGTCAGTTGATGCCGTTGGTTCGTCTCTACCGGTTGTTTGGTATTGAACCGGAATACAGGGAGCCCTGGGAAGCGATTGCTGTCGTGGTGGAGGGTGAGGATCGCGTCAAATGTCTTTTGGTGGACAAGATCGTCGGCAAGGCGGAAGTGGTGATTAAAAGTCTGGGTGAGCGGTTCAAAAGAGTTCGGGGTATTTCCGGAGGAGCGATTCTGGGTGACGGACAGGTTGGATTGATCATTGATCCGGAGGGACTGTTTGACATCAGTGAAAAATAGTGGAGCCGTTGCGTCCAGAGCGGAAGGGACGGAATTATTTAGGGGAGGCAGGAAAAGACATGGATAAAAACTTGAAAATACTGATCGTGGATGATTTTGCGACGATGAGGAAGGTGATCAGAAATCTCCTGAAACAGAGTGGCTATGAGAATATTGTCGAGGCGGAGGACGGAGTGAACGCCCTGAAAATTCTGAAGTCACAGCAAGTTGATTTCGTCGTATCCGACTGGAATATGCCGAACATGAGCGGCTATGAGCTGTTGAAGGCCGTCCGAGCTGATGAAGAGTTAAATGCCCTTCCCTTTTTGATGGTCACGGCGGAAGCCCTTCAGGAAAACGTCGTTGCCGCCGTGAAGGCAGGAGTCAGCAATTACATTGTGAAGCCTTTTACGTCGGAGACACTGGATGAAAAAATCAAGCAGATCATGGAGAAAATGTAACCCACAAACCTGAAGAGGTGAAAAAGATGAACGTCAAATTTATTAACCCGTTTTTGGAAGGAACGATCAATGTCCTGAACACCATGGCATTTGTCACGCCCCGTGCGGGGAAACCCTATTTGAAAAAGGGCAGCATGGCTGTGGGGGATGTTTCCGGTATCATCGGCTTGACCGGCGCGGCCCGGGGGTCCCTGGCCTTGAGTTTCAGCAAGGATTGCATCCTGAAGATCGTTTCCAACATGCTGGGGGAAGAGATTGATGAAATCAACGGTGACATCAAGGACGCCGTGGGTGAGTTGACCAACATGGTTTCCGGTGTGGCACGGAAAAAACTGGAAGCGGAGGGGCTGAATGTCACGGCGGCCATTCCCACGGTTGTGGCAGGGGCCAGTCATTCCATCGTTCATGTCCTTGGGGGGCCCAGCATCATCATTCCCTTTGAGATCGATGAAGGGCCTTTCGTTGTCGACATCTGTCTAACCGATTGAACCCGGTGGCGATGGTCTTGGGGAAAGCCG
The DNA here is from genome assembly GCA_012522415.1 of Deltaproteobacteria bacterium. Taxonomy (NCBI): domain Bacteria; kingdom Pseudomonadati; phylum Myxococcota; class Myxococcia; species Deltaproteobacteria bacterium. The sequence continues at coordinate 7,047 of JAAYKM010000107.1, forward strand.
AATAATGAATGATCAGGACAAAAAATATCACTTAATGAAGTCTGCCTTTTCAGGTACTTATCAAGATTACTCCATGATGGAAACGTGTGGTACCGCGGATGGCGGGGGCGTTGCCGTGGTCATTGCTGTTTCATCCATTACCCTGTTTTGAATGAGAATGATGCTGATCCTCCTGTTGCGGGGATCCCGGGGATCTTCTTCGATGTAGAGTTCCTGGTCCGCGTAACCGACAACCCGGGCAATCCGGGAAGGCTCAATACCGTTGTTTTCCAATTCGCGGCGAGCCGCGGATGCACGGGACGTGGACAATTCCCAGTTCGTAATCTGGCCTCCCCGAAAGGGTGCGGAATCCGTATGGCCTTCAATCGCCACCCGGTTTGGGATGTCCCGTGTATTTTCGGACACGATTGCGAGAATCTGTTTGGCCCTGTCAGTGGGGTCCGCGCTTCCCAGCTGGAACATAGGGCTTCCCTCCATATCCACGATCTGAATCCGGACACCGCCTTCTACGACGTCGACAAATATCTGATTTTTTACATATCTCAGCTTTTCTTCAATGGCTGTCTTGAGCTTTTTGACCAGGTCTTGCGAGGAAATGCCCTGTTTCCCCGGTCTCATCACATGCAAACCCGTAGAATCCCTTGGTTTACCCTGAGAATCTTTTGCGGTGGCCCCTTCCTTGTTCAGCCCCTTGGTGGACATTTGTGCCCCCATGCCCTGTTTGTCCAGAACTTGGGCCGACTGGACCATGACAGATTGTCCGGATCCGCTTATTTCTTTGAATATATTGAAATTATTGAAATATTCGGATAGAGCGAGGCGTTTTTCCGGTGAGACCATGGCAAGAAGCCACAGAAGAAGAAAAAAAGCCATCATGGCCGTAACGAAATCAGCGTAGGCCACTTTCCAGGAGCTGCTGCGCTCTTCTGCATGCCCTCTTTTTTTCCTTTTTACGATAATGATGGGGGATGATCGATCATCCATTATTTCTTCACCCGACGGAAGGCCTCTTCCACTTCAGAGAAGGTCGGCCGGGATTCCAAGGGAATGACCCGACGGCCGAACTCCACGGCAACCTTGGGCGCCG
>JAAYKM010000108.1 GCA_012522415.1 Deltaproteobacteria bacterium
GCTGTTGAGGTGGCCTCACCCGCCGCGCGCACCCCAACGACGCCACCACCTGCAACGGCCGGGCCGTCGGCGCCGAATACGTCGGCGGTGCCGTCCGTAAGCACGTTGCCCGTCACGGTGCCGCCCTCGGTCACCGTGTTCACATCCGCCTTCGCCGTGGGTACGTCGTCAATAATTTTTATACTCAACGTCCCCGTAGCGGAATCCCCATCCCTGTCTGTAGCGACCACGGTTAGATCTTCGAACATATCGTCGTCGTTGCCGCTGTCGGGGTCATGATGCTCGTTGTCTTCCAGGGTGTACGAATAGGTGATGACACCCGTGACGGGATTGTAGTTCGTTATGGTGAAAGTGTTCCCAAAGTCAGTCGTGAAGGTTCCCCCGTCGACGATGGAGCCGCCGTTGATAAGCAGGTGTCCATCAATGGAAAGGCTGTTGAGGCCATCGGGCGCGCTCACACGGAAATAGCCGTATGTGGTCGTTGAATCGGATTGATCCGATCCGGGCCACTTGTCAAGACCGCCGCGTCTCGCTAAGAGATCGTCTTCTTCGACGGAGGCGTCACCGCCTTCACTCCTGGGGGTCAAATCGAAAATTTCAACACCATGGTTGGCGGATTCGGGAACCGCATCATATTCAAAAACCTCGAGGTCGGGGAATAGGATGCCCCGGGTTTCGGCGCCGCTTTCCGGGGTGACTTCCTCGCCCGTCAAGGCGAAATTGACAACCGGATGGCCGCCTCCGGCATTGGCTTCGCCTCCCGCCGCCGGCGCTTCCGGTTCGATGGGCTCATCCCCGGCCAGCAGGGCCTGCTGGATCTGGTCGGCTTCCGCCGCCGCGTCCGCCGCCGCTCCGGCTCCGCCGTAAACGTCCTCATCCAGGACGATCTGGGACATACGCCCAAGATCCAGATGAGTGGGAGGGGGGCCGGCAAGGATGATGGACACGCTCCCGTCACTTTCCGTGATGATTAGATCGTTTGCAAAGACCTGGCTGTTCGGTGTCAGAATCCGAACGGTGCCGTCCGGTGAAACGGCCTTGACGGTCCCGTAAAGAATAACAACCTTACCAACGGCGCCCTGTTGTCCTGATCCCGCCTTGAGCATTTTTGCCATGATCGATTCCTCCCCATTCCGGTATTGATATTCTTGTCATATTCAAAACATTTTTTCGATTGCGACCCTTCATTAATCCATTCTTTCAGGAAAAACCATTGTACCTTGGTACAAGGAAGAGCATTTTTTTCGGCGCCTGTTTATAGGAACCCAAGAAAAAATCCCGGATTTTGGCTGCGAAGAACAGGTCAAAATCCGGGATAAGGACGTCGGTCGATAGCGAACGGGTTGTTAGTTACACGGCGAGCTTGCCCAATACCCCCAAGGCGAAGGCCATGACGAAAAGCGCAACGGTTTCAACAATACCGAGAACCACAATGTAATTCCCGAACCCTTTTCCCGTTTCACCCATGGCGTCACAGGCGCAAGCAGCCGCTTTTCCCTGCATCCAGGCGGAAAGGCCGATGGCGATGCCTGCGACAATGCCCGTTCCCCAGAGGAAAAACCCCTGCATCGCGTATTCGGCCATTTTGTTCATCAGAATCATGCCGTAAATCGTCTGGGTCAGGGGGGCCCCGACAAAGGCGACCAGTATAAAGGATGCGGTCTTATTCTGGGAGAAGCTCTTCTTCCAGGCTCCGATGGCGGCCATGCCCGCCTCGCCCGAACCCAGGGCGGAACCCATCGCGGCGAAGGCCAGGGCGGCCAGGGGCCCGAGATCTCTCAACTGGGCAATGACATTCATATCCATAATTATTCTCCTTTTCTGAGAGGTTTATACATGACGCCGGACCATTTGACATCCGCGTGGTTTGAAAATTCCAGAACATTCAGACGGACGCCGTGAACCAGGATCGACATGGGCGCCAGCAGCAAGTTCAGTCCGTGACCGAAGAGGATGATCGGCACGGCGATGAGGGCGGGCAGGACGCCATCGAAACCGATTCCCGCCGCCATGCGGTTGAAGGCGTCGGAAACGGAAACACCGGCCAGGCCGACGGCAAAAAGACGGATGTAGGAAACAACGTCGGTAAAATTGTTCATGAGATTCATGAGATAGTTGCCCAGCCCCTTGGCGAGGTTTCGAAGCGGATTTCCCCGGGTCTCGGTGAAAAAAAGGACCAGGGCGGAACCCGCGCCAAACAGATAAAAGACCGCTGGGGACAGGGGCTTTCCGAGTATCAGGGTGTTGGCCACGAAAACGGAACACCACAGAACAGCGATCCAGCCCAGGTCAACGAGCAGGGTAAGACGGGGCCATTTCAAGGCCATCTGCCAGAGGTGGCCGATCGACAGATGTGCCGCCCCGATGATAAAACAGAGCATCTGGACGTTGACGTCTTTTCTCAGAGCGGGAATCAGCGGCTGCACCCATGACGGCAGCCAGTCCTGGCCGAAGCATGTTCCGCTCAAGGCGCCCATGACGGCGATCACGCCGCCCATGAGATAAAAGAAGTAAAAAATAGTCAGGTCCCGTGTCTTTTTGCCCCATTTTCGTTGAGCGAAAAAAGTCAGCAACAGGACCAGGAGCCCATAACCGAGGTCATTGACGAGGAGCGCCACGAAAAGGCTGAAAAACACGAAAAAGACGGGACTCATGTCCAGTTCACGGTAACCGGGAACGAGTTCGATAAATGAAAACAGGGGGCGCATGGAGTTGACCCAGCGGTTGTTGACGAGCAGGGTCGGAACGGTGTCGTCTTCATCCGGGTCAGCGGCGATGAAACCCCAACTCAGAGCCGTCGCCGTCCTTTCGAGTTCATCGACCTTATCCTGCGGCGCAAATCCCGAAAAAACGGCCAGGGTCCCGAATTTGCCCATGCCGGAGATCGCCTCCGCCAGCTCCAGTTCCTTTTGCAGGCTTCCTTTACGCTTCTTCATCGAATTAAGGGCGCCGGCCATGTCCCGGATACGCTCGTTGTTCTTCGAGATTCTTTGCTTTGTTTCAGACAGTTCCGTCTTCAATTCCGACAGGGAAAGAGCCGGGAGGCCGGCATCGGAGAAGGGGAGGTCGAGAGGATCCCGGGAGATGACGGCGCAGCCGACCAGGGGGCCTTCCCGGAAGAGTTCTCGAACGATCACATCCGGGGGTATGGCCTTCAACTGTTCAGGCTTGACCCGATAGAGACGGATCGCGAGATTTCGTTCGGCCAGCCGTGCGATGTCTGCCGGGCTGAAGTCACCCCATTTTTCCCAACGGCTGATTTCCCCGAGCAGACGTGACGCCTCTTCCTGAAGGGCCTTGTTCTGGAGGTCCAGATCGGTCACTCTTTTCGCCAGTTCCAGGGGGTCCTCCATGGGGGCAGGGGATATCGTATCGCCTCGCGCTGCTTCAATGATACCCGTCGCCTGTCCGATCAGGGCGATGTTGTCACGCAACTTTTCGAGGTTCGTTCCCTCGGGCGACTTGAGGTGATTGACGTGAAGCAGGCCCAGGGCGGCGATCTTTTCGAGAGTCGTTTCCGCGTCCTTTTCCCTTACGATGATGAATATTTTTTTCATGGGAACGATCATCGGGCGGCCTCCCTGACCGGTCGGGCCGTTCTCCGCTTGACCAGCTTGCTCCGCCCGATGCTCCCGGCAAGCTGATCGCCGATGTGGATCCTGATCAGACGGATGTGCTCCTGGGCTTCGGGAATCTTGACCTTTTCAAAGAGGTTTACCCGTTGAGTCGTGGTGAGAAGTTCCCGTCTGAGCAGTTCTTCTCCCTTTTTCAAGGCTTCGAGCTGGAAATGGGAGTCGATATATTCCCTGAAAAGCATGATCCCGCGGTCCAGCCACAGGGGCGTTGCGAAGAGGTCATAGTCGGGAACCTGGAATTCGAGATGGTCGAATACGGGGATGTCAACCCCCGCAACATTTCTCGACGTGAAGAAAACCTCCCGCGCATCGAGTGCGTCGCCCATGACGATGCCGGATTCCGCCAGGAGACCCATCCAGGGGATGATGTCCCCCGCCAATTTATCCAGTTGCAGGCGGCAGGACTCCAGGGCGCGGCTCTGCTTGTTGAGTTCAAGGTGAAGCTGCTGCTTTTTCAGTTGGAGGGTCGGCAGAAAGCGCTGATACGCCTGCAGCCGGTCTCTTTGGATCTTCAGTTCTCCCTGGGTGAGGCGGACCGTGCTCATGATGCCTGCTCCACCCGGCCGGGCCAATGCCGTTCAAGCATCGATTGCTTGATGCCTGTTTCTTCCGGGCTGAAACAGTCGGCCAGAATCTGCCACCCCAAATCGAGGGCGCTTTCAAGGGACATGTTCACGGACAGGGACATCATCCGTTCCTCGAAGGCCCGGCCATAACGAAGGAGCTTGCTGTCCCAGTTGCTCATCTGGAAACCCATCGACCGTTTCTCGAGGGTTTCCCGGTACATGGCGAAAAGCTGGATCATCGTGTCCATCATGGTGCGATGATCGTCCCGTGTCTCTCCGTTGACGTTCTGCTTCAGGCGGCTCAGGGAACCAAAAGGTTCGATGACACCGTTTTTCAGATAGAACTGTCCTTCCGTGATGTAACCGGTGTTGTCGGGAACGGGGTGGGTCACGTCGTCACCGGGCATGGTCGTGAGACCCAGGATCGTGATGGATCCCGCCTCCTCGAAATCAACGGCTTTTTCGTAGCGGGCCGCGAGCTGGCTGTAGAGGTCTCCGGGGTACCCGCGGTTCGAGGGAATCTGCTCCATGGTGATGGAGACTTCCTTGATGGCGTCGGCGAAATTGGTCATATCCGTAAGGAGGACGAGGACACGCTCGCCCTCGATGGCGAACTGCTCGGCCACGGCCAGGGACATATCGGGAATCAGGAGGCTTTCGACAACCGGATCGGCGGCGGTATGGATGAAGCAGACCGTCCGGGTGCTGACGCCGTGCGTTTCAAAGGTGTCCCGGAAGTAAAGGTAATCGTCATGTTTGAGACCGATGCCGCCCAGGATGATGATATCGACTTCGGCCTGGGTGGCGATTCGGGCCAGCAGTTCGTTATACGGTTCACCGGCGATGGAGAAGATCGGGATCTTTTGAGACTCGACGAGGGTGTTGAAAAGATCGATCATCGGAATGCCCGTGCGGATCATTTTGTCTGGCATGATGCGCTTGACCGGATTGACCGACGGCCCCTGGATATCCACCATGTGGTCATAAAGGAGGGGGCCCCCGTCCAGGGGCAGGCCGCTTCCGCTGAAAATACGGCCTAAAAGATCTTTGCCCGTTGCGACCCGCATGGGGTGGTTGAGAAAGCGGAGCCGATCACCCGTTGAAATTCCCCGGGTGCCGGTGAAGACTTGAAGGGAAACCAGGGATCCATCGATACGGATCACCTGGGCGAGGGAGGAACCGCGGGCGCTGGTTACCTCCGCGATATCTCGATATCCGACGTTCTCCGCTTCGACGGTGATCACGTCACCGACGATTTCCAGAATCCGGCTGTAGAATTTACGCATGACCTGACTCCTCCGAATGGGAAATATGCTTTTCAAGCAGTTTGCCTATGTCCTTTTCGAGGGAAGTGAACCCTTCCGTTTGCCATGGCGTGGCGTTCAGGGTCCTGAAAAGCTGTCCCATTTGCTGAAAGAAGAACCTTGCGGAATCTTTGCTTTCAAATACCAGCTCCGTCGTCAGGATTTGGTGAAGCATACCGTAAACGTGGGCCTGGCGCTCCATGACGGTGGCTTCGTCAACGGGGTCGAAGGCATTCTGCTGGACATAGGCAAAATCGAAGAAGTCTCCCTTCAGGTAATCGACGAAATCTCCGAGGGCGGTCCCTTCCTCGCCGATCACTTTCATCATCTGGGAAACATCGGAGCTTTTTCTCAGCATGGCATGGCCCGCCTGGGTTTGCGCCTCCGGTATGGAACCGGTGTACTTGCTCCAACTGATGAGGGGGTCGATCGATGGAAATTTTCTCGCATTGGAACGCTCCCGTGAAAGGCCCTGAAAGGCGCCGACCACCTTCAATGTCGCCTGGGTGACGGGCTCCTCGAAATTGCCGCCGGCGGGGCTGATCGTTCCGCCGATCGTGACGGAGCCGTGGGAACCGTCATTGAGGAGAACGATTCCCGCCCGTTCATAAAATGACGCGATGCGTGATTCGAGGTAGGAGGGAAAAGCCTCCTCGCCGGGAATTTCTTCCAGGCGGCCGGACATTTCCCGCATGGCCTGCGCCCAGCGCGAAGTCGAATCGGCCAGCAACAGGACATGCAGCCCAAGCTGGCGGTAGTATTCAGCGATTGTGACAGCGGTGTAAACACTGGATTCGCGCGCGGCCACCGGCATGGAACTCGTGTTGCAGATGATCACCGTCCGATCGCTGAGCGACTGGCCCGTGCGCGGATCCGTCAGGTGGGGAAACGTCTTGATGGTTTCCACCACTTCACCGGCCCGTTCCCCGCAGGCGGCGATGATGACCACATCGACTTCGGCATGACGGCTGATGAGTTGCTGCAACACGGTCTTGCCCGCGCCGAAGGGGCCGGGTACGCAATAGGTGCCCCCCAGGGCGACAGGGAAGAGGGTATCGATGACACGCATCTTCGACACAAGGGCGCGATCCGGTTTCAATTTTTCCTCGTAAGCCCTGATGGGGAGCTTGATTGGCCAGCGCTGGTGCATGGTTATCTCGCGCTGTCGCCCCCGGCTGTCTTCCAGCAGCGCCAGCCTGTCCGTAATCCGGTAGTCCCCCGGGGGGACAATGGACTGGACCCTGTAAAACCCCCGAAGGGAAAAAGGGGCGAGGATGTGATGCTGGAATATTTTTTCGGGAACGAAGCCGATTTTATCTCCCCGTAGAATCTTGTCACCCTCCCTGACTTGGGGTGTGAAATGCCATAATTTCTCTTTGTCCAGAGGAAAACTGTAAGCGCCCCGTTTGAGGAAAAAACCGAATTCATCGGCAAGGACGGGCAGGGGGTTCTGAAGACCGTCGTAAATCTGGCCCAACAGGCCCGGCCCCAGATCGACGGAAAGGAGTTCGCCTGAAAATTCAACGGGATTCCCCGCTGAAAATCCCACGGTGTCTTCAAAAACCTGCAAATCCACTTCATCGCCGCGGATTCGGATGACCTCGGCTTTGAGCCGCTCGCCCCCGTGGACGATGAATGCAACCTCATTCTGGATGACAAACAGGCCTTCAATGTTGACGGAAACCATGTTGCCGTTAATTTTAACGATTTGTCCTATACGAACTTTACTCATGATCGATTGATTGGAAGCTCTTTCAGGTTGAAGGAAGAAAGGGTTTCATTGAAAACGGCCGCTTTGTCCGCCGTATCAATGACATGCCATTTCAGCAGGATTTTCAGCTTCAGCGTGTAAATCAGCAAAGCGGAAAAGTTGAATATGTGTCCCGATTCCATTTCTTCCAGACAATTCCAGCGGGTCTGGTCCAGTATCCTTTCCGATTCAAGCGGATCCTGATTTTTGTATGCCTCCGAGGCATACCGTTCGATCCGCTGATCGATTTTTTCTTCCCGAGACTTCAGGTATTTTTCCGGAGAGACACCGAGGTCGGTGCTGCGGAGTCTCACGAGATGATTCCTGAGGGTTGTTTCGAAGGCGGCGAACATACGTCCGACCGGTTCCGTCGCCGACGGAACGTCCACCTTTTCCGTGGCGTATTCCCGAATCGTCCTCTGTTCATCCTCTGGAATGAAACCCGTCAATTTTTTTATGAAATCCTCCATCGAGAAGGGCGGGTTCATTCCGTAATGCAGGCCGGGCAAGGTCGATAGAATATAGGAATAATAGCCCGACATATCAGATCAGACCGCGGCCTGGGTCGAGTCGTTAATTTCCCTGAAAATGGCGGCCATGCGCGGCTTGAGATAAGTCATCAAAGCCTCCCCCAGGGCGTCGTCAGTGAAACTGAAAAAAGATTTTCCGCCATCGTAGCTGATGACAAACCCACGGTCGAACCTGCGAAAATGGCGCAGGGTAATGCCCTTCTTTATTTCCTCCTGCAACTTGGTAAAAAAAGCATCCAGGGAATTCAACTCTTCCTGGGTCATGACCACGATGTAGTCCGTCTCCGGATGGGCGCTTTGCTCGAGAATCAGTTTGCGCATAATATCGCTGAGCATGTCGTCGGAAAGGGAAGCAGAGATTTCCTTTTTGACCACTTTTAAAAGCATGGCGTTGATCTGTTGACGCAGGGCGATGAGGAGATTCCGCCCCGCCTGTGCCAGGGCCAGTTCATCGTTCTTACGCAGCTCCTCTATGGTTTTTTTTGCCTCCGCGATCATGGCGTCGGCTTTGACCGATGCTTCCTCGACAATCCTGCGGGCCCGTTCACGGGCCTCATCTTCGATCCGGTTCGCTGTGGCTTCCGCTTCTTCTATGCCTTCATTTTTGATTTTCTCTATAAGTGAGTTCAAGGTCTCAACCATAATGTCTCCAGAATGAAAGAAATGAGCGCTGGGATGTGTAATTTTATTCCGACGAAAGATCAGGGGAAATAGGGGATATCTAACCGGGATAAAACAGCTTTTAGCAAACAGTCCTTGCGAGCGAAGCATCTATAACATACATCCCCTCCGGTTTCAAAAAAATCTGAAAAGTCGCCCGTTACCGATCGGATTCATAATCCACTGATATTTCTATCTTATCCAATAAAGTATAATGATCATATATATACTTTCTATAGAATAGAATATAATATAACACAAAATAAATCAATATTGCGTGTTGACTTAATCGGTATCGTTTTTTACATTACGGAGAAATCGATAATGCAGGAAAGGAGTTTCACATGAGCAAATCGCTTCGAGGAACGAGAACGGAAAAAAATCTTCTGGCCGCTTTCGCCGGAGAATCCCAGGCAAGAAACCGCTACACATATTTTGCGAGTGTCGCCAAAAAAGAGGGGTATGAACAGATTGCCCGTATTTTTCTGGAAACGGCTGAAAACGAAAAGGAACATGCCAAAATATTCTTTAAGTTTTTGGAAGGCGGCGACGTCGAGCTGACGGCCGCTTACCCTGCAGGCGTCATCGGGGATACGAAGGCAAACCTGGAGGCCGCGGCTGCTGGCGAAATGCACGAATGGACGACCCTTTATTCCGATTTCAGTGCGGCCGCGAAAGACGAGGGTTTTGATGAAATTGCCCGGACCTTCGATCAGGTCGCCAAGGTGGAAAAATATCATGAGGCCCGTTATCGTGCGTTGATCAAAAATGTCACCAACAGCGAAGTCTTTTCGAAAAAAACCCCGGTCAAATGGCATTGCCTGAACTGCGGTTATGTTCATGAGGGAGCGTCGGCGCCCCAGGTGTGTCCTGCGTGCCAACATCCTCAGGCCTACTTCGAGGTACTGGCGGAAAACTATTGAGAAAGCTTGCGTCATCATTTTGACTGTGGGGGAGTCGTGAATCCCGGGATTTCTCGTATGGGAAATGACAAATGGGAGCTTCTCGAAAGGACGAGCAGAGTTGAACTCAGGAAACCCGATCTTCCGGACAATCCCCGTTCAATGGGATGTCCAGGAGGGTTTTTTTGTTCAGCGTCTCTTTCCATAGCCTGATATCAGACAGCGCGCGATCGGCATAATGCGATCCTCGGTACCGCTTGGGAATTCTTCTTTGTTCAAGGGGGGTAAAAAGACCGAAATTAACGTTCATCGGCTGAAAATCGTGCAGGTCTTGCCTGGTTATGTGGTGGATCAGTGCGCCGATCGCCGTAGTCGGAGGAGGGGGGCTGATCTCCCCGCCGGATAACGACGCGGACATCGAGATTCCGGCCCAAAGCCCTGTTGCGGCCGATTCCACGTATCCCTCGACGCCCGTGATCTGCCCGGAGACGAAAACCCGTTTGTCTTTTCGGAGCTGCAACGTCTTGGTGAGCAATTGCGGCGCGTGCAGGTACGTGTTGCGATGAACACTTCCATACCGGACAAATTCGGCTTCTTCCAGGCCGGGTATGGCGCGGAAGATTCGCAACTGTTCAGGATAAGTTAGTTTCGTTTGAAATCCCACCATATTGAACAGGGTTCCCCCGGCATTTTCCCGACGCAGTTGAACAACGGCGTAAGGAGATCGGCCTGTTTTGGGATCTGTCAGGCCGATCGCTTTCATGGGACCGAACAGCAGGGTATGCAATCCCCGGGCGGCCAGCACTTCGATGGGAAGACAGCCTTCGAAACACTTCATGTCCTCGAAGGATTTCAGGGGAACCACCTCCGCCGTACTGAGAGCATCCCTGAAACGATGATAGGTTTCTTCCGTCATGGGACAGTTGAGATAATCCCTCGCGCCCTTGTCGTAGCGCGATGCAAAAAAGGTTCTTTCATAATCGATCGTTTCCGCATCGATAATCGGCGAAATGGCGTCATAAAAGTACAGGTATTCCGAGCCGGTCAGCTCCGCAAGACTTTGCGACAGACCTTCCGAGGTTAGAGGCCCCGAGGCTATCAACACCATGCCCGTATCCGGAATGTGGGTGATTTCTTCCCTGACGAGATTGAAGCCCGGGCAGGCGGAAAGGCTTTCCTCGATGAAGCGGGCGAATTTAAGCCGGTCGACGGCCAGGGCGGATCCCGCCGGTATCCGGGTCGCATCGGCGGCACGCATGGTGAGAGAGTCGAAATGCCGCATCTCTTCTTTTAGCAACCCCACGGCATTTTCGCGTTGATTGGAACGCAGGGAATTACTGCAGACCAGTTCTCCCAGGTGGGGTATCCGATGCGCGGGGGAGTATCGTCCGGGTTTCATTTCGTACAGATTGACCCCGTAGCCTCTGGACAGCAGTTGCCAGGCCGCTTCACAGCCGGCAAGCCCCCCGCCGATGATGATGGCGCGATTGTCTCCGTGTTCCGGTTTGTTGGGGGAGATCATACTAGGGATCTGTCTTCGTAGGCTTTGAAGAAGACGTGTCTTTTTTCATTTTGACGATCGTCTTGCAGGCGGGGTAGCCGGAGCAGCCGAGAAATTTCCCGAATCGTCCTGAACGGATGATCATCGCTTTTCCGCACTTTGGGCATACGATATCCGGCGCGATTTCAGGCGGTTCCCCCTTTTTGGCCGAACCGCCGTCCCGGCCGATCTTGACAATGTGATTGCAGGCGGGATAACCGGAGCAACCCCAGAAAGATCCGAATTTGCCGCGTTTTTCCGTCATCCTTGCGCCGCATTTCTCGCAGATCATTTCTTCGCCCTCCGTGGGCAGGGTCACTTTGATCTCTCCCTTTTCATCGACCGTGTAATTCACGATATTCTTACATTCCGGATAGCCGGAACATCCGAGAAAAGCGCCAAATCTGCCCCATTTCACGACCATTTGCCGACCACATAGGTTACACAGGATCCCCGTGGCCTGTAGCGCTTCCTTCCCGGAGCCGTCCAGATCGCTCGTGTTTCTGCAGGCGGGATAACCGGAGCAGGCGAGGAACATGCCGTTTTTCCCCCATTTTTTCACCATCGTCTTACCGCATTTTTCACAAATCTGATCGGTCGGTTCCGCTTCCTTTTTTACATTTCGCATGTGCGTTTTTGCATCGTCCAGTTCCACCTTGAAGGATTCGTAGAACCCTTCCAGAGCATCCAGGCGCCTTTGTTTTCCCTCCGCAATCTGATCGAGCTGGTTCTCCAGGGACGCGGTAAACTCCACATCCAGGATGCGGGGAAAATTCTTCACCAGAAGGTCCGTAATGAGCATGCCCAGTTCTGTGGGGTGAAACTTGCCTTCCTTTAGGGTAACGTAATTTCTCTCCTGGATTGTGGATAGGATTGTCGCGTAGGTACTTGGACGTCCAATACCGTTTTCTTCAAGTTCCCGCACCAATGACGATTCCGTGAAGCGCGGCGGCGGCTGGGTGAATTTTTGTTCCGGCTTGAGGGTCTTCAGATTGAGGGTTTCATTTTCCAGGACCGGGGGCAGCGTTTTTTCATCCGAGCCGTTTTCCTCTTCCGCTTCCTCTTTCCGTTCCGAATAGAGGATCGAGTAACCCGGGAAAACAAGGGTCGAACCCTGGGCGCGGAACAGGCAGTGGGCGGCGTTGATGTCGATAACGGTCTGGGCTGAAATGACCGGGTTCATCTGGGAGGCGACGAAACGGTTCCAGATCAGTTGATACAGTTTGAACTGGTCCCTTGTCAGGTACTGCTGAATATCCTGTGGCCGGTGTTCCATGGAGGATGGCCGAATGGCTTCATGGGCATCCTGGGCCCGGTCGGAGGTTTTGAATATGCGGCCCTTTGCGGGCAGGTATTCCGGCGGGTGGTTTTCAGCGATAAAATCCCTGACCGCCTTCATGGCATCGTCGGAGATGCGGACGGAATCGGTACGCATGTAGGTTATGAGGCCGACAGATCCTTCTTTTCCCAGGTCGATTCCCTCATAGAGTTTTTGAGCCACGGTCATGGTTTTTTTTGCGGAAAAGCGGAACCAGCGCGATGCTTCCTGCTGGAGCTTGCTGGTCGTAAAAGGCGGTGGGGCCTGCCTTTTTACCTCTTTCTTTTGGATTTTCGCAACGACATACGGTGTGTTCTCAAGTATGTCCAGCAGGGCCCTGACCTCCTGCTCCTTTGAGAGTTTTGCTTTTTTGCCGTCAATTCTCATCAGGCGGGCTTCAAAGGTCTGGGGACCCTTCCCTGACAGAACGGCTGTCAGGTTCCAGTATTCCTCACTGATGAAAGCCCGGATCTTCGCTTCTCGATCACAGATGATCCTGACCGCGACGGACTGTACGCGACCGGCGCTCAGCCCCCGCTGCACCTTTTCCCACAGGATGGGACTGATCTGGTAGCCGACCAGGCGATCCAGAATTCTGCGCGTTTGCTGGGCCTCGTATTTGTTGAAGTCCAGTTCAGTTGGATTTGAAAGGGCGGCAAGGACCGTATTTTTGGTCAGGTCATTGAATAACACACGGTGGATCGGTTTTTTACCCAGCCCCACTTCTTCCGCAATATGCCAGGCGATGGCTTCCCCTTCCCGGTCCGGATCTGGAGCAAGATAAACCCTGTCGACTTTTCCCGATGCTTTCTTTATTTCGGACAGGGTCTTTTTTTTATTCTCCATGATCTGATAGGTGGGGGTGAAGCCTTTTTCGATATCGATTCCGAGAGCGCTTTTCGGAAGGTCCTTGACGTGACCGACCGACGCCATAACTTCATAATCAGCTCCCAAAAACTTTCTGATGGTTCTCACCTTCGCTGGTGATTCAACGACGATCAAGGATGAAGACATGATTACTCCCTCAGTTTATATTTCGATCCGGGCATCTTTTGTATATAGCCCTTCACTTCCAACATGGTCAATAGGCGCTGCACAGTTTGGCAAGCCAATCCGGTTGAGCCGATCAGTTCATCCACCTCTTTGGGGGAACCGCGCAACTGCGACCAAAGGGCCTTTTCGTCACCGGTCAGTTCAGGGCGAGGAGCCTCCGTCGGCAGGATCTTTCCGGTTTTTTCCGGCATCTCCTGTGAAACCGATGGATAGCGGCTTATCCTGTCCAGATGCGGTGCGATGACATCGAGAATATCATCGATCGTTTCGACGAGAATCGCCCCTTCTTTCAAGAGCTTATGCGGGCCTTTGGACCCTGGTGCGTCAATGGCGCCGGGAATGGCGAAAACCTCCCTGTTCTGTTCCAGGGCAAATTTTGCCGTAATCAGGGAACCGCTTCTTTCCCCCGCCTCCACCACGAGAACGCCCAGGGACATGCCGCTGATGATCCGGTTGCGAGCGGGAAAATGACTTTGGTGCGGCGGTGTTTTTGCCGGATATTCCGTCAGCAGCGCCCCCCGTTCCAGTATTCTCCGGCAGAGCGTCGAATTTTCCGGCGGGTAAATAATGTCCGGCCCGTTTCCAAGGACAGCTATGGTGCGGCCCAGGCCGGCCAGGGCTCCACGATGGGCGGCCGAATCGATTCCCCGTGCCATGCCGCTGACAACCGTGATGCCTTGCACCGCTAATTCACGGCAGAGTTTTTCCGTGATAAATGTCCCATAGACTGTGGCCAAACGGGATCCCACCACGGCAATGCATTTTTCATCTTCCTGCAGCACGCCCTTGGTGAAAAGCAGGGCAGGCGGATCGTATATATGTGGTAAAAGCGACGGGTAAAACGCATCCTGCCAACTTAGCAGGGAAATTTTTTCTCTATCGTAATACGCCAGTTCTTCTTCCAGTGCGGCCCAATCGTTGAAAGCGACAATCCTGCGGGCAATTATTTTGCCTATGCCGGGTATGGAACACAGTGTATCGAGGGAGGCTGAGAATACGCGTTGCGGCGTACCGAAAGCGGCAAGCAGTGTTCTGAGACCATGGATGCCCAGACCGCTGATCGTACGCAAAGCCAGCCAATACCGGCGCTGTTCCTGTTCCATCAGACTTTGCCCCCCGTAACGCCGTCTTTCCCGGAAGGTGGTAAATATCCTCTCTTTCCCGTGAGGTCAAGTCTTTTCACCGTGAAATCCGTTGATTTTGAATGGGCTTTGGTATAGACGTGCGATAGCAAAACGATTCTGGAACGGTCATGTATCAACTTTACAGACGAATTTTACTCTGTTTCCCCTTTATGTGGATCCTGTTCAGTCTTGACGCAATGATCCTGCATCACACGGCACAGGCCGCGAACCCTGAGTTGGGGAGAGAAGTGCCAGGCATTCGCCTCGCTCCCCCCGCACTGCTCCCTTCCCTCATCATATCGCAACGGGAGATTGATTTGGGTACGGTGGCCATGGGCCAGGAAAAGGAAGCCTCCTTTTCCATCAAGCATGTCGGAAGTGATTCCCTCTCCTGGTCGATATTCCCGCCGGATGGGTGGTTTCCTCTCGAACAACCTGAATTGGCCGGTATTTCAGTGGGAGGCGAGGAAACGGTGAGACTCCGAATGGCTGTCATTAAAAGAGATGAATATGTTACCTTAACAGGCACATCCAGGAATTTACCGGTACAGATGGTCCTTGAACACGGATCGAACCGGATGGTTTGTGTGCGAGACCTGCCTGTCGGTCATTACCGTGACACCATCAAGATCGAAGGCAAAGGGGGAATCCGGCGAACCCTTTTTGTAAAAATCAATGTCATTCCCGACATGAAAGACACCGCCATTGTCGTGAATCCCCTTCGCCTCGATTTTGGAACCGTCACAGTGGGGGAACCCGTGACCAGGAAACTCAGCCTGTACAATCAAAGCAACGAGAACGTAAAATGGCAGGTCGGCTTGGTCGAAGCAAAGGAGGGGGCATCAAATTTCACTCAGGACAGGTTCATCAGCTTTGCAAATGAAGACGTTGTAGGTAAGGGGGCCTATACCGTACCGGCCCGACTGGAAAAACAATTATCCTTGTGGGGGGGCTGGAAAGAACATCAGGGATTCCCATCGCCCAACGGCAAGAGTGTGCTGAAACTGGATTTCTATGGAGGCCCGCTTGCTCTTTATGTGAAAAATCTGAGTAAATCCGGTCAATTATCATTTTATATCGACAACAGCCTGATTAAGACTTACGAATTCAGTGACGCCGACGCAGATAATCAATTTCATGAAATTTCAATCTCTGAAAATCTGGTTGAGGGGCCGCACAATCTTACCGTGGCTCTAAACGGTAATGGAATTGCGATTGAGGGGATTAAACTGAAACGAAAAGATGTCCTCGAGGGGAAACGGGACTGGTTTGGAATATTTCCCGCGAGCGGTTTCATCTTAAGGGAAACGGATTACATTCACGTCACCCTCAATCCGGTACAGGCCACACACGGCATTTATACAAACACCATTCGCGTCTCATCCAACAACGGTGATTCCGATATTCCCGTATCTTACGAAATCATCGAGGAATTGCCGATCCAGAATATTGATATATACCGATACAACAAATCCCGCTATTATCTTTATATTTCAGATCAACCCAGGGAAGAAACGAGGCTGACCTCGAAGGGGTTTATGAAACAGGGCCTTGCCTTCACCCTGTTTCAACCGGGAACAATCGGCACGGTACCCTTCCATCGGTGGTACAATCCCAATACGATCAATCAGTATTTTTCGCATGATTACCACAAGGGAAGCTCCCTCCTGGGATATGTCTATGAGGGGGCCGTCGGCAATATTGCCACATCCCGCCTGACCCACACACGGGAACTGTACCGGTGGTATAATCCCAAAACGCGTCAGCACTTTTTTTCTCTGGATGCAAAAGGCGAAGGAATGACCAGGAGAGGGTACATGTTTGACGGAATTGCAGGTTATGTAAAGTAGTTCCAAAAAACCGGTTTATTATGCCTTGACAAAATACATCAAAGAAGCTATTAAACCCTGCCGTTTTGGTACGCATGAATATGAATATGAACACGCGCCAGTAGCTCAGCTGGATAGAGCAACGGACTTCTAATCCGTAGGTCCCGGGTTCGAATCCCTGCTGGCGTACCAGATCAGATGTGGTGGGTGTAGCTCAGCTGGTTAGAGTGCCGGGTTGTGGCCCCGGAGGTCGAGGGTTCAAGTCCCTTCACTCACCCCATATTCAGCTCTTTAGTAAAGGTAGGAAAAGCGCCCGTAGCTCAGTTGGATAGAGTCGCAGACTTCGAATCTGTTGGTCGTACGTTCAAGTCGTACCGGGCGCGCCATATATTTATTGGCAAAAAATATTTGTGGGCCCTTAGCTCAGCAGGTAGAGCAACTGACTCTTAATCAGTAGGTTGTCGGTTCGATCCCGACAGGGCTCACCAGAAATCAAGGGGTTAGGCGTCATGCCTGACCCCTTTTTGTCTGTTTGCCCCTTACTCTGGGGCTAACCTTTTTCTTTGACCTGTTGTGGAGAAAAAGATCGCATACGACTCGCATTGTCTTCCCATGAGCTGGACAGGGCCTTTTTTATTGACATACGACTGCGTTTTTCCTATACATTGCGCGAAAATGTAAATCATACCTTAAATCACGCCAATCTAAATCCATAAAACCCTTGGAGGGAGTATTATACGCATGGTTAAAACCCTGCCGTTGCGGCGTATCTCGGCGTTGCTTGTTTTCTTCGCGGGCCTTGCCCTGTGGGGCACGGAAAGTGACCTCCTCAAATTAATCGCCCGACAGGAACAGGTCCTTTTCGGCCGCTATTCCCAAGGTCACTTTTATGCCCTCGTTCTGATCACCCCCGTACTCTGGGGATTCGCCGCGGTTCTTTGGTCCCGTCTCTCCCTGCCCCGGGCCCTGTCCAACTTTCTCTTGACCTCTGTCTCAACGATTGTTTCTCTACTGCTCTTCATTTACCTTTCCAGCCTGCTCGCCGGGCCGGCACGCTATGTGGAATTTAACGCCGAAGAGGACGAACGGGCTCGGGAACTAAAACTGGCGGGTGTGCTACGGCATCGTCCCCCGAACGAACGCTATGAACTGACTTTCGTTGATCAACCCGAACAGGTCCGTTCCTATCCGAATCCCCCTCCGGGTTATGGCGCCGTGGACATCATTCTAACGACGGATGAACATGGCTTTCGTAACCCCGTACCCAGTGAAAACCATGACCTGGTTGTGGTCGGAGATTCCTTTGCCGTCGGATCCAATGTTTCGGACGACCAGGGGTGGGTTGAACTGTTGCGTCAACCGCGCAATCTCTCGGCCTACAATCTGGGTGTCTCCGGTTCAGGACCACGTACTTATTTGAATAATTTTGTCTATTACGGGCTGGATTTGGGGCCACGCCGCGCCTTGTTCATGATCTACGAGGGCAATGACTTCAAGCGCGGTGTTATCCTGCCGGCGCCTTCCCGTACCCGAAGCGTGGCCGATGGGGTGGCTGATTCAGCTCCCCCGCCGCCTTTACGAAAGCGGCTGGGCGATCATTTCAGTATCGCTTTCAAACGGTCCCCCATAACCGGGGGATTTCGGGAGCTGTCCCGCCGTGTGTTCGAACCGGTGAACGCAACCCGTCCGATTCCCGGCTATGAGAATAAGATGGGGTTCATGCCTGTACGCATAGACCTGCCCGACGGGGGAGCACACTACTACAGTTTTGAGCCAAAGCGTCTGATGAGATTGTATCACGATCCCGACGAATGGGAGACTTCGGATATCTGGCAGACAACGACGGCGATTCTCGACGAGTTTGCCCGGCGCAGTGAGGACCGGGGTATCGAGCCCCTGTTTGTCTATGCACCGAGCAAACCCCATGTGGTATTACCGCTCGTTATGGATCGCATTCCGGCGGAACAGCTATGGCATTTTGCACGGTACGCCCCACGTTCCCCGTCAGACCAGCCGGAACGTTTCAAGGAACTGATGTTTGAACGACTGGACGTCCAGGTCAATACTTTTAAAAGCTGGTGCAAATCAACGAAGCATCGTTGCCTCGACCTGACCCCGACATTGAACGAAGCCACCTCCAGGGGCGTTCAAACGTACTTTACCTATGATCAGCACTGGACGCCGGATGGCAATCGTATCGTAGCCGACGCCATTGAGGCCTTTCTCTTCTCCGCTGAAGACGGGCGGCAGCAGGCTGATGCCATTCGACAGGGCAACGGCAACCGCTTGCCGAGCCGTGATGCCACGGGACGCATTCCGCCCGCTCCCGAAGGGATTGAAGGGCATGATTTCCCCGGTGGTCTTTGATCTTTTCCTGACCATTTTGTGGCCGGTCAATCGCAATAGGTCGAGATTCAGGATAACCCCCTCGTTCGACACATTATTTCGCGTCAATCCCCTAGAGAGACGACTGAAATTTAGGCCGAGGGTTCCCGAAAAAATGAATTGCAGAGGATTACGCCTGACAGCTACGATGAGCCGGTCGGATGATTCAAAGGACAAGCAACAGCGGGTAATCTACTGTGGAAAGCGTGTGAGCCCCTGTGTATTCAGTCGATCCCGCATGACAATGTGATTGCCCGGAAACACCCAGAATGAGCATTTCTACGGAACCATCCCGCATGAAGCGGTGGAGAGCCGCTTCATGCGGGCCGTACAAAACAATTGTGGTGCTGTCGATAGCCACCGTATCCAATAACCTCTCTACTTCATCCAGCCATTCGGTTCCTTTTTCCTGATTATCGACGGTCAGCAAAACGGAAAGGGGCCACGTCCCTTTTTCAGAGAGCCAGACGGCAAGTTCGAGGCTTTTTTTCGCCTGATGGCCGCCGTCATAAGACAAGGCGATGCTTTCAATATCGATATAGTGATCCGGACAGCACAAAACAGTCTGTCGTTGCAGGGAAAACAACTGATCGATCGTCAAGTTGGAGGGGCGAGAGTGTTTGCCGAAAGGCAATATGGTCAAACGGTCCGGATCCTCAAAGGCTGAGGCCCATGACGCATGGCAGGACCTGCTTTGGCAGGATGGATTGTTTTGATCCGGCCAGGCTCTGCCGAGTTCTTCAAAAAGAGAATCATTTGCATGGCCAGTCATCGAGGAGGGTTGCCCGGCTGTAAGGGTTGAATCGATGCCGATGCCTTGAATCGGGATTTTCAGCCTGCTTCCAAAATACAGGGCATAGCGGTGGACCGGGTCGTCTCCTCTCTGTCCCCCCACGGGAATCTGGATCTGCTTGATCGTCATGGAAATATCAAAAAAACGGACCAGTCAGTTTTCTTTATCGAACCTGGCGAGCTTACTCAAGAGTTCGTCAATGCACTGCTTCTTCTCGGTAATGTCCTCCAGGTCCTCTATTTCAGACAAATCGCCGTTCATTTCATTTTTGGACAAAACCTTGCCGTTCGCATTGAAAGCGAGAAATTTCCCAACCAGCTTTCCGTTTTGGTAAGTAGCCCGATCCTTGATCTTGCCGTCCTGAAAAAATGCTTCGTATAAGCCGGTTCTTTTGTCATTCAGGAAAGAGCCTTTCTCTTTGATTTGACCGTTACGATAATACGACACGTAATCACCATGGAATTTCCCCGCCTTGAAGGATTCGCTTTCCTTTATCTGTCCGTTGCGATAATAGAGCAAATACGGCCCCTCCAGTTTTCCGTCCCTGTAGTACTCGATTTCCCGAACCTGACCGTTTTCGTAGAAGCACCTGTATTCGCCGTCAAGTATGTCCCTGTGTAAAGTTCCCTTTTCTCGTATTTCGCCGTCCCGGTAATACGACATTGCCTCGCCGTTCTTAAGGCCGTTTTTAAAAGACATCTTCACGAGAACCCGGCCGTTTCCGTAGTAGGAATAATAATCACCTTCCATTTTCCCGTTCAATGTGTGCATCTTCTCCCTGATCCGTCCCCGGTCGTCGTGGTAAATCTCTTCTTTGAGATGGACTTTTTTAATCACGGCCTTGTTTCTCTCCCTTGGCTTTGGTAAGCACATAACGTAATAACGTAAATTCTACACCCTCCTCGCCGGTTACGCCTGTTTTACGGTTCCGTCGGAGCGGTGGTCTCGAAAGATGCACCCCGGCAAACCGCCAAAATCAGTGCGCCGGCGGGATCGCGGCGCCCGTATTCCGTACCGGGTGATCGAAGCCCTTTTCATCACCCAGGATCAAGATCGTTGCCTGGTCAAGCCGGAGATATCGGGCAGCCAGGGCTTTGATTTCCAGCGGCTTAACCTTTTGGATGTTCTGTCGATACTGTATCAGAAATTCTTCAGGCAATCCCTCATATTCTGACATCATTTGCTGATGGGCAATTTGTTCCGCATTGGTGAAGGAAAAGAGAAAATTGTTTGTGATTGATCTCTGAGCCCACCTGACTTCTTCCGGTTTCAGTAGTGAACCGGCTACATCGGTGATAATGGACTTCATGGCATCCAAAACCCTCAGGGTTGTATCCGTTTTGGTCATGCTGTATGCTGAAAGCACACCGTATTCCGCTCTGGCGCTATAAAAACTGCCCGCGCTGTAGGCAAGGCCCAGATCGTTTCGGATTTCCTGAAAGATTCTGGAACGGAAACCCCCGCTTCCCAGAACAAAATCCAGAATGGAAAAGGCATGATAGTCTGATGTGTTTTTCGCCGGTGCGGCAAAGCCCGCGAGGACAACGGATTGTGGGATTTCCTTGGGAACGATGATAACCTTGCCGTCACTTCGAAGGTCCGGGGCAGGCAAGGGGGCAATTCGGTGTTTCCGGGAAGGGGACGGAAAGCGGCTGGATAAAACCCGAATTGTCTCTTCGAGGCTGATGTCCCCTGTTACAGCGATCATCATGTTCTCCGGGTAAAAATATTCATGATGAAAATCGGCGAGATCGGCGACCTGGATCCCGCTGATTGATGGGATCGATTTTTGGTTCCCCCTTGGATTGCCGCGGTAAAGGTATTTTCTGAACTCACGGAAAGCAAATTCCTGGGGGTTGTCTTCGATGCGGCGTATTTCTTCCAGCATTAACTCTTTTTCGATCAGGACTTTTTTTGGATCAAAGCGGGGTGTGGTCATAATCTCCGAGAAAAGCTCAACCGCCTCCTCCAGGTTCTCTTTCAGGGTGTTTAGGCTGAAGCGGACCAACTCCAGGTCGGTTCTGCAGGAAATATGAATTGCATGGCGATCGAGCTGATCGTCCAGTTCATCACCATGCCAGTGGAGGGTACCGGCTGTTCTCATGGCCCGGCAAGACAGTTCTGCCAGGCCTGGTTGATCAGGCGGATCATAGGCGGACCCCGTTCTGACCAGGACCGACATCCGGATAATGGGCAATTCATGATCCCCAAGCCAATACAAGATCATACCGTTATCCAGGACTATACGCTTAGCTTCCGGAATCCTGTATTCTAAAACAGGGTAAGCGAGGTTTTCGGGAGACGTAAATTGATTACGCACCTCCGCTGATCGTTTTTTGTTCGCTGAGGCTGATTGTACCTGGTTCGGGAATGCCAGCAAGGCGATCCATGCCAAACACAAAAAAGCCGGAAGAAAACGAAGAAAGAATTTGGAAGTAACATTCGCTGATAATGTCATTGACGATGTCCAAATAGTATATTTTGTCTCATCATGGGTTCTGGGGATCGGATTTTTCAGGGATCAAAATCCCCACTGTCCTGTTCTCCGCTGTCAGGTATTTCGCTGCCGCCTGACGAATATCATCGGCTGTGACTGCGTCCATGTTGGTCAAGTAAGTGGTCATATAACGGTAATCTCCCGTCATTGCCTCAAAGTAGGAGAGTTTTTCCGCCAAGCCTTCGTTCGACGAGAGCCCCCGGATATAATCAGCGCGCAGCAGGTTTTTCGTTTTTCCCAGTTCTTCGGGCGAAACCTCTTCCACCTTGAGGCGCTCAATTTCACCATAAATGAGGCGTTCCAATGTTTCCGGCGGACAGGGTGTTTTGGGAGAGGCAAAGATGGTGAAGAGATTTGGGTACCGATTGCCCGGAAGGCCGTTGCGGATATCGATACTTTCAGCGGCGCCTTCTTGCTGGATCAGAAATCGTTTTAGACGCGAGGAACGCCCTCGAATCAAAATCGATTCCACCATATCCAGGATATAATCATCCCGATGCGGCATGTTGGGTTTGTGATAACCGATGATCAACCGGGGGTTTGCGTTCCAAGCGAGCGTCATTCTTCGCTCTCCCTTCTGCTGCGGCTCTTCCGTTACAGGCGGCAGCGGCAGCGGCTGAGAGGGAATGGAGGCGAAGTATTTCTTGACCAATTTCAGGGTGGTTTCGGCATCGACACTGCCGACGATTGCAATGACGGTGTTGTTTGGTGCATAGAAACGACGGAAAAATTCTTCCATGGCGCTTTCGGAGAGATACGACATATCCGAAGACCACCCCAGGGTGGGGCGTCCGTAAGGGTGCGCTTGAAAGGCCGTCGCCATGAATGTTTCGTACAGTTTCCCTGAAGGATTCGACTCGACACGCTGTCTGCGTTCTTCCATGATGACCTGGCGCTCCACATAGAAATCGCGGAAGACGGGGTTGGTCATGCGGTCCGCCTCAATTCGGGCCCAGAGTTCGATCTTGTTCGATGGAAGGCTTACATAGTAGCTGGTCAAATCCTGAGAAGTTGTGGCGTTGAAATGTTCCGCTCCGTTTTCTGTATACAAGCGGTCGATTTCATTGGGTATGTAAAATTTCCGGTGTGCTTTTTGCAGTGAATCAAGACGGGCCTGTGCTTCTGATATTTTCTTTCCGTCGGCCCCGATGCCCTTGCGTCGTTCAAGGTCGATGGCCTGTCCCGTTTCGCTGATTCTGCGGAGGGTTATTTGCTCCTTTTGATAATCCGAAGTCCCGATGGAGGTGGTGCCCTTGAACATCATGTGTTCAAGAAAATGCGCCAACCCCGTTTCCCCAAGGGCTTCATCGACAGCGCCTGCACGGTGGCGGATATACAGTGCCACGGTGGGACTGATATGGCGTTCCAGAATTAAAACAGCAAGGCCGTTGCTCAAAACCGTCTTATGTACCCGGTTTTCCAGGTCCGTTGCCCACATGAGAGGCGGAAGCGCCAAGAAAAATGCCGTGATTACAATAACAAATTTACAACAAAATCTCATAATCCCTTAACCTTTTTGTCTGGTCAGCGTTTTCAGGGAACGGTACGCGCTGTAATTCAGCTTTTCGCTTCGGCAGGGAAGAAGGGTATTGTTATGATAAAGTGGTTCTTTTTCAAGTGCAAATGGCGAAATCGCCACGGCTTCCTCCCATAAGGCCGTTCCTGGTATAGGCGAATATTCGGCGATGATCGGCCGACCTCCTGTGGCCGACACGTAATCGATGCTTCGTCTGACTTCACCTGCAGTCTGATTCGGCAAGCCGCAGAGCAGGTAAACACCAATATCCCGATTGCGGTAGCCCGCTTCCCCGAGGTGGGCGACAGCCCTTTCCAGTTCGTTGTTTTTAACCTTTCCCCCCGTTTCCAACTGTCTTCGCGCATCCGAAGTTTCAAAACCAAAGCGAATCGTTTGAAAGCCCGCACGATAAAGGAGTTTCGCGATCTTGCCCGTTACTTCCTTTAGATGGAGTCCGTTTGGGCAGTGAAAACGGCAGGGGAGATCCCGTTTGATCAGCTCCTTTGCCAGGGGAATAAACATTTCCTCCGGCCGGATCAGGAGGGCGTCATCGTAAAACGAGAAATTCAAAATACCATGTTGATTGTACCAGAAGTCTATTTCTTCGGCAACCCGATATGGGTTTCTTCGGATGAAACGAGGATTTAGAATTCTGGAGGCGCAGTAGGTGCAGTTGAAGGGACAACCCCGGGATGTGAGAATCGGAATTTGGTCATTCCAGGGCAAAAGGTCAAAAGCCGGGTAGGGATAGGCATCGTATTCCTCCAGGCCAGGAAGAAAATCCAGATCCCGGCCCAGTGTTTCACGACATAAATGTGACAGGGCTGATTCCCCAGGCCCCTCTACCAGAATATCCGCACCGGATAAAGCAGCGTGTTCCCGGCAGAGGGTGACGTAATTACCGCCCAACGCCACGGGAGTGGCGGGAAAGAAGCGTTTGACTTGTCTGATCGCTTCGAAGGCGCCGGGATACCAGTAGGTCATCATCGACCCGACCAGTACGAGGTCTGGTTGCGGCATGGATGAAAGGACCTTTCGAAAAATCACCGGAGGCATCCCGTATCGACTGAATTTTCGTGGAAAAGCGTGAAAATACTCCGGTTTTGGAATGTGCGTTTTTAGAAATCTTCCGGTGCCCAAGCCCGTTCTTTTAGGAGAGCCTCCCGGGAAGCGAGGGCCGGTCAACGGAGACAGGCAATCGATCACGGTGACATGATGGCCGTTTCGGCGAAGAATTGCGGCGATAATCAGGAGACCAAGGGGCTTGTTCCAGAAATCATAAGCGGCGAAATCATAGATCCAGGGATTGATCATGAGAATAGTTTTTGATTTCATGGCAGTATTTGCTGGTCACCGGACTAATGCGGTTTGATGTTTTTTGTAGGCAGGTCCGCCCAGTCAAAAACGGATCGATGTTCCAGAATCGGCTTGAATACCGTTTCCGACAAGGTGCAGAATCCCTCTCTCAAAGGGTCTGTCTTGCCGAAGCATATACGTTGATAGGGGTCATTTCCCTCCGACGAGGGGGTAAAATCGCTTGGCTGCCACACTCCTCGGGCCGCGGAAAGGGCCTCTTCCCGTGACTTCCCCGTTGAAAGGACCTCTGCGTATAGCATGGACGTCTGAGGGAAAAATGGAAGCGGTCTGGTCAGGCCATCACGGTATATATCCAATAGTGTCGCGAGTTCCGTTTTTGCTTCCCCAGGTGTATCAAACACAACCCGGGATTTGGTGCCGGCCATGACGTTGCGCCATGAACGATTCGGGAAAGCAGCCTCCAGTATCAGATGCAGGAGCCAGGCGTTTAAATGATCTCTCCCCCGCAAATCGCCATATCGGTAATGAACAAACCCTTGGGGAGAGGACAGCATGATTTGACCGGCCAGGCGGATATCACCGAGCGTCAGATCGATCATGACTTTCTCCGGTTCCCATGCGGGTTGAAGGGTGTGTAGTCTTTCAAAAAAAATCTCGACCTCCGAAGTCAGGACCTCATAGTCGTACTGTCCTACGGTCCCGACGGGAAGGTGTCCTGATTCTTTGAGAACATGGTATTCCTGTTCGGATCTTTCCCCGTTCATACGGCTGTCCAGCATCATCTTCCTGATACCGTAGCGTGAGAGTCCTTTCAGCGTGAAGGGTTCCACGTCTTCAGCGGGCTCTTCTTCGACTGGGAGCCTGATGCCAAGGCTCTGTTCGCAGAAAAAACGTGGAGGATGGCGAAAAAACCTTACCAAATCACTTATTTCCACTGATTTGGTAAGACCCGCATCGGGTGAGGGAATGGACTCGGAAAAGAAAACTTTCGGAGGCAAAGGATCAGACAACAGCGAACGGGCCGCCCGACAGTTTTCTTCATTGTAACTGTAAAAAATATCGCTGCCGGTAAAATAATCCGGAGAAAATGGCTGAAGTGGATGGTTTATGATCCAATGTTTTTTGCGTTCTTTCATCGAAGGCAAATCCTCGGTGTCATGGCGAAGCCCGACAGGGAATTGAAGTGAGGAATGTTCCAGATAATCAAGAAGTTCAGAGACAACAACCGATGGAGGAATCACGGTGTTATCGCGAATATTTTGCCCGGTAAAGAAAATGATCAGCCGCTCACGGGCGGAAAGAATCGTTTCAAGAAAAAGGTAGCGA
>JAAYKM010000109.1 GCA_012522415.1 Deltaproteobacteria bacterium
CTTAAAAAAGCCGGGAGCTCGAAGTCGGTTTCGCCGTTGTCGTCGATCATGCCGATCTTCACGCTTTCCATGGTTTCAAGCGATTTATCGTTACGTATGAAGGCCGGGATATTTAAATTTTCTTTCCTGTGTCTCCCTTTGGAGATAACCTCTGAGAGGGTTTTTCCCCCGTGGGTGTTGTCGTCGAATCCCGTCGCAATGACCGTAACCCGGATTTCTTCCGTCATGGTTTGATCCACGACGGTACCGAAAATGATGTTGGCATCTTCGTGGGCTTCCGATTGAATCAGGGAGGAAGCTTCATTGATTTCGTACAAAGTCATGTCCGGTCCTCCCGTAATATTCAGAAGAACACCCCGGGCACCCTGAATGCTGTTGTCTTCCAGGAGAGGAGAGGAGATAGCTTTCTGGGCGGCTTCGACAGCACGATTTTCCCCGGAGGCGCTTCCCGTTCCCATCAGGGCCAGCCCCATTTCCGACATGATCGTTTTCACATCGGCGAAATCGAGATTGATCAGACCCGGAATCGTGATCAGGTCTGAGATGCCTTTGACGGCATTGTAGAGAATATCATCCACTTTTTTGAACGCTTCCGGAAAGGACAGGTTGCGTCCGCCTAGGCTGAGCAGCCTCTGGTTGGGTACCACGATCAGGGTATCGACGATCTTACGCAGGGCAAGGATACCTTCTTCTGCCTGGAAGATGCGCCTCTTTCCTTCAAAGGGAAAGGGTTTAGTCACGATTGCAACGGTCAACGCGCCGATTTCCTTGGCGATTTCCGCGACGATCGGGGCGCCCCCGGTACCCGTCCCTCCGCCTTCTCCGGCGGTAATAAAAACCATGTCCGCTCCTTCCAGATAACAACGGATTTGTTCACGGGATTCTTCGGCGGCCTTTTTGCCGATTTCCGGATTGGAACCGGCCCCCAGTCCCTTTGTCACTTCAGTCCCCAATTGGATTTTGACGAGTGAGGCCGACATCTTCAGGGATTGGGCATCCGTGTTGGCAGTAATGAACTCCACACCCTGCAGATTATAAGAAATCATCGTATTGATCGCATTACTGCCGCCTCCGCCAATACCAATGACCTTGATCTTTGCCGAACAGAGTTCATTCCCTTCATCCGTTAGTTCAAACATAATTTCCTCCCTTAAAAGAATTCTAGACACCAGTTTTTCAATCGCTTGCATGTTCTCGTCAAGACATTCCCCGTACCACTTCTCATCTTTTTGGAGTCGTTCTTGCTGCCGAAAAGAACGAGCCCAACACCGGTTGCATGCATGGGATGGTTGATCTTGTCACTCAGCCCGCCAAGCTTCAGGGGAAAGCCCCGCCTTACGGGCATATTCAGGGTCTGTTCTCCCAGTTCAATGATGCCCGATGTCATTGCCGTGCCCCCTGTGAGGACCGCACCGGCGGCAAGCAGGTCTTCATAGCCCGATTTGCTGATTTCCCTGTAGGCCAGATTAAGGATCTCTTCCATGCGTGCCTCGATGATTCTCCCCAAAATCTGTCGCGAGACTTCCCGCGGTTCACGTCCGCCGACACTGGGTACTTCAATGGTTTCTTCTCGGGGGATCAGGGGGGCGTATGTGCAGCCGTGCTGGATCTTGATTCGTTCCGCCTCCGCCAAAGGGGTACGCAGACCCGTCGAAATATCGCTGGTAATATAGTTCCCTCCCACAGGCACGACGGCGGTTGTGCGGACGGTTCCCTCATAATAAACAACGATGTTCGTGGTGCCTCCGCCGATGTCCAGAAGAACGACACCCAGATCCTTTTCGTCCTGGCTCAATACGGCCTCGCCGGCAGCGATGTGTTCCAGAACGATTTTGTTGATTTCGAGCCCGACCCGGTTCACCGACTTGATGATGTTCTGAATGGATGTTACGCTGCCCGTTACAATGTGGACTTTCGATTCTAGCCGAACCCCGGTCATGCCCATCGGGTCTTTGATTCCGTCTTGATCATCGACCATGAAACTTTGGGGCAGGACATGGAGGATTTCCCGATCCGTCGGAATGCTTACCGCCTTGGCCGCCTCCACGGCGCGTTGCACATCTTCCCGGCCCACCTCGCCACCTTTGATTCCTACAACCCCCAGACTGTTCTGGCCCCGAATGTGTCCACCCGATACGCCGACAAAGATGGAACGAATGGCACAGCCGGACATATGTTCCGCTTCTTCTAACGATGCCTTGATGGAGGCCACCGTGTTTTCAATGTTTACTACGACGCCCTTCCGAAGCCCGTCAGATGGCGTTGTGCCGATACCGATAATATCGACACCGCTTTCCGTCACTTCACAGACCAACAACGATGTTTTCGTGGTTCCGATATCCAGGCCGGCTATGAGATTATTTTTTTTTGCCATTTTTATGTTACCTTTCCCTTGCATCACTTTTTGCCCGCTTAGACACGATTCCCGCAATCACCGTTTAGGTCCGATACTCTGTTTCCTTCATGGGAGGCGGCGCCGGAACATTCTTGACCTTGATCTGAACCGTGATCTTGGCGGGATCCCGCAGATCGATGTGGAGCAGGGCCATGTCGATATTCTCTTTTCCCAGACCCTTGAGTACAGGCGGTAAGGCAGCCAGTTTATTGACAAAATCATCGGCACCCAAAATCAGGCGGAGCCCTGTATCGGTGATTATGGAAAGACCGAAAAGCTCGTCCGCATGGATTTCCGAGAGATTTTGGTATGAAACCGGCGCATCTTTTGTATCGGACAAATACGTCAGGAGTTCAAGTGATTTTTTTAAGAGATTTTCCTGTAAAACACCGCTTTTATAGCATCCCGTCAATACGGGGAGGTCAAGTCCGTCGCCAAGGTCAAGCCCCTTGAAAATAACGCCTTCCCGGTCAACAATCTGCAAAGTTTGCTCCTTTTCCACAAGCGCCAGGGGGACACGTTCACGTACCTCCATGATGAGTCGATCAGGAAATTCCCGGCCGATGTGTGCTTCCTTGATCCACGGATTGTTTTCAATGCGTCGGGCCGTCTTCCCCAAGTTGATTGAAAAAAGATTCTGGTTGGGATGAAGCGCCGCAAGAGTCAAAACGTCCCGTTCCGTTACTTCCCTGCATCCCCGGACAACCGTTTCCCGGATGCGAAAATAAGGGTCACTCAAAATATAGCTGTAAAGGTAAATCAGCGTCGAAGTAAGCAAAAGGGTTGCCAGGACGAGAAATGCGCAAGTTGCAATATCCCTGAAGAAATGGGTGCCATAGCGCTGCAACCGATTTCTTCTGATTCGGAAAGTCGATTGGGATATCTTTTTCATCGTCCGTTAATCCTCGCCCAGAAGCTTGACTTCCAATTCCAGAGACACGTTCATTTTTTCATGGACCTGTTGTTGTACATGACGGATCAGAGTCAGGATATCATCTGCCGTCGCATGACCGCGGTTAATGATAAAATTGGCATGCTTCTCCGATACCATGGCATCGCCAATGGTTAGACCTTTCAGACCTGCCGATTCGATGATCTGTCCGGCTGGTATACCGTCAGGATTTTTGAAAATGGAACCGGCGTTTTTGTGTTGCTGCGGGTGTTTCGCTTTTCTGTCCTCAATGATTTTATTCACTTTTTCCGCGACCTGTTTTTTCGGATCACACTGGAGTTGAAGTCTTGTCTCCACAATCATCATTTCTTCAGGCAGGTGAAAATTTCGGTAGTCGAAGTGAAGTTTATCCCGCTCCATGGAAGTCAAATCGCCTTGTTTATCCATGAGGGGGACGGCCTGAACGACCTCGGAAATACTGTGACCGAATGCACCCGCATTCATGCGGACAGCCCCGCCGATGCTTCCGGGGATACCGGCGCAAAACTCGAAACCCGTCCAGTTTTCCCGAGCTGAGAGGGCAACCAGGTCGGACAAAAGCACACCGGCTTCCCCCCGAATCTGGATTGACGTTCCCGTTATCCGAAGTATTTCCAGGTGATCCAACCGCTTGGTACAGATCAGGGCGCCCCGGTAGCCCTTTGCCGTGATGATGAGGTTCGTTCGGTTCCCGACAATGGTGTGGGGGATGTCCTGAACGTTGAGAAGTCGAATCATTGCCGACAAATCCTCCAGGGATCCGGGATACAGGGTCATGTCAACCCGTCCGCCGACACCCATTGAGGTGATATCCGCAGCCATTAAATCGAAATGGCCTGCACCGGCGAAGCGGGCTTCCCGGGTGGGATTTGCCTGTTTTAGTGTAACCGTCGTCGTCATGATCTGAGGTCTCCCAAACTTTGCAGGCGTTCGGCCAATGCTTCCCCGATTTTCCATATATTGCCTGCTCCCAGGGTCAAAATCGTATCCATTGGCTGGACAATGGACAGCAGGTGATCAACGATCCGGTCGAAGGTCCGAATGTACATGACATTATCCTGACCTCCTGCGATGAGGCTTTCCTGGAGCTTTCCTGAAGAAACACCGGCAATCGGCTCTTCACCGGCCGGATAAATATCCATCAGAATCAGGAGATCCGCTTTCACAAAACATTTCATGAATTCCGGAAAGAGGGCCTGGGTTCTGCTGAATCGATGCGGCTGAAAAATGACGATCAAACGGTTTGGCCAGGCTTCTTTTGCGGCCGTCAAGGTTTCACGGATTTCCGTCGGGTGGTGGCCGTAGTCGTCGATGATGGTCACGTCACCCACGACCGCTTTTACTTCCAGTCTCCGTTGTGCCCCGGTGAACAGCCCAACCCCCTCACGGATTGTATCGAAGGGAAGGTCCAATTCACGAGTCACGGCGATGGCGGCCAGGGCATTGGCGATATTAAATCGGCCCGGGACGTTGAGTACGACTTCCCCCAGTCGGGTGCCTCTCTCTATGACGTCGAAGCGGTTGCCCAGGTTTTCCGGGCGGATGTTCATGGCCTGATATTCGGCAGATCCACTCAGACCATAGGTGAGAACCTTGCGCTTGATTTGCGGCAGAATTTCACGGATCCTCCTGTCGTCGGCACATAATATGGTGACCCCGTAAAAGGGAACGCTGTTGGCAAACCGGGTAAAAGCCTCCTTGATTTTCTCGATATCACGATAATGATCCAGGTGTTCCCGATCGATATTGGTGATTACCGCCAAGTTCGGAGCCAATTTCAGGAAGGAGCCGTCGCTTTCGTCCGCTTCCGCCACGATAATGGCGCCGTCGCCCAACTTGGCGTTGCTGCCGATACTGCCAAGTTTCCCTCCGATGACCATGGTGGGATCGAGTCCCCCGTGGGCAAGAATCGTCGAGACCATGGATGTGGTTGTGGTCTTGCCGTGGCTGCCTGAAATGGCGACGGAAAACTTCATTTTCAGGAGCTCCGCCAGCATTTCGGCGCGGGGAATGACGGGAATACCGCGTCGGCAGGCTTCCTGTACTTCGGGATTGCTTGATCGGACGGCAGTGGAGGTAACCACCACGTCGGCGTCGCCGATATGGTTTTCCCGATGACCCTGGTAAATGCGAGCGCCCAGGGCGCTTAAACGCCGGGTCGTGTCGGTGCTGCTGAGATCGGAACCGGTTATGGTGTATTTGAGGTTGAGCAGAACTTCGGCAATTCCACTCATGCCGATTCCACCGATCCCCACAAAATGGATGCATTTGATCTTGCGCTGCATGCCATGGATGGGGTCATGTTTTTTCATAAAACACGTACCTGTTATTCTTTCCGATCGAGGGAATAGGCCTTCCCATCGACCTTTATTCTCATATCATGAACCTTTCTTCTTATCGACCAGAGAAACACAAACATCGACGATTTCCGCCGCGGCATTCCGCTTGGCTAACTGGTTCGCACGTACTTCCATTCGGCTGATCGAGTCCGGATTGCGGTAAAGAGAAAGTATGGTTTCCCCAAGAGTCTCCCCGCTCAGACGCGTTTCTGGTAAAAGGACCGCCGCTCCCGCCTGGACAAGAACCTCGGCGTTCTTTGTCTGATGATCGTTGGTGGCATAGGGATAAGGAATCAGAATCGCCGCCCGGCCGCTGGCTGTCATTTCAGCGATCGAGGTTGCCCCCGCCCTGCAGACAAGTAAATTTGCCTGTCCGTAAACCTTGGGCATGTCCATGATGAACGGGTGGATGTCCGCATCGTACCCTCTTTCCTTGTATATTTTGGTGACCGCTTCCACCTCATGGACACCGGTTTGGTGGATGATACGAAGGGTTTCCCTGATCGGTTCCAGCTTGTCCAGCGAGGCCAGGACAGCCTGGTTGATGGCTTGGGCTCCCTGACTGCCTCCGAAAACAAGGAGGTTGAATTTTCGGTCATCTCTTGTCGCATTGATGGTTGCTGAGGTGAACGCCGCCCGGATTGGATTCCCCGTGTGCAGACTTTTCTTTTTGGGAAATCTGCCCTCCCCGTCAGGAAAGGTCAGAAAGATCCGGTCGACGCAACGAGACAGGATCCGATTTGTGATGCCCGGGTAAGCATTCTGTTCCGCAATGGCGGTTTTCAAGCCCAGAAGATGGGCCGTGAGGACAGAGGGACCCGAGGCATAGCCGCCGACACCCAATACAAGATCCGGCTTGAAAGACCGGATAATGCCGAGGGACTGCACGAAACTCCTGGGCAGCTTACTCATGACCTTCAACGTGTTTGACAGACCCGTCCCCTTGATTCCCGCCACGTCTATCGTGGCCAGATCATAACCGAGACCGGGAAGAACACGCTTCTCAATTCCGCGTTCCGTTCCGACAAAAAGGACACGGTTGTTCCCGTCACGGGCCATAATTTCCTCGGCAATCGCGATCCCGGGAAAGAGATGACCCCCAGTGCCGCCGCCGGCGATGATGATATTCATGACCGGTGCACCTCACGCTTCCTGTGATGAGATGTTCAGTAATATTCCAATGATAGCAAGGCTCATCATCAGAGAGGTTCCTCCGTAGCTTAAAAAGGGAAGGGTTAATCCCTTGAGAGGAATCAGCCCCATGACGCCTGCGATGTTAATGAAGACCTGCATAAAAATCAGAATGGTCAGTCCCGCCGCCAGTAACATGCCGAAAAGATCGGGAGCCCTGAATGAGATGAGGAAGCCCCGGACGATCAGCACCGTGTAAAGCAGAATGACAACGGATACACCCAGGAATCCGCTTTCTTCGGCAATAACGGAAAGAATAAAGTCCGTGTGCGGTTCCGGGAGATAAAAGAGTTTTTGCATCCCGTCGCCGATGCCGACGCCGACAGGTCCGCCGGAACCAAAGGCGATCATGGACTGTATGATCTGAAAACCCGTACCGTGGGGGTCTTGCCACGGATCCATAAAGGCTGTCACCCGTTTCCATCGATAACCCTGACAGAGCGCCCAGATAAGAAAAGGGGTGAAAATGCCGACCAGTCCCAGCAGGTGAACGATTCTGGCTCCGGCGAGATAGAGCATGAACATAACCGTAACGGCGATGATGGCCGTTGTGCCGAAATCGGGCTGGAGAATGATGAGTCCCATGAGGCAGGCCGCCACGACCAGAGGGGCCAGAATGCCACGGGTAATTTCTTTAATGTATTGCCTTTTTCGGGTTAGGAAAAGGGCCAGAAACAACACAAGGGATACCTTCACCCATTCGGCGACCTGAAAGGCAATGAAGCCAAGGTTGAGCCAGCGGACGGCCCCTCCCACTTTTTTCCCCACGGAGGGAACAAACAACGCCAGCAGCATGACAAAGGAAACGACCAGGGCCGGATAGGCCGCGATTTTCAGTTTTTGGTAAGGGAAACGGGCCAGGAGGTACATGAGCACCAGCCCCAGGACGACGAAAACGATTTGCCTTTTCAGAAAGTATTGGGCGTCATGAAATCGTTCTGTGGCCATGATGGCGCTGGAACTGTAGATCATCGCCGTTCCGACTGTTACCAATGCAAGGGTCGCGAGCATCAGCAGGATGTCCTGTTTGTTTTGTGATACGGATAAGGATTCCATGTTACAGCTTTCTTACCAACGTTTGAAAAAATTCCCCCCGTTCCCTGTAATCAGCAAATTCATCGAAGCTGGCACAGCCTGGGGAGAGAAGGACCACGTCGCCTGCCTGCGCGCGCCGTCTCGCTTCCTCCACGGCCCCTTCCAATGAAGGGGAAGTGCCGGTTTCCACGAGGCCTCCAATTTTTTCCTTAATGGTATTGCGTGCTTCTCCAAAAAGAATGAGCGTTTTGACATGCTTTCTGATCAGTGATTGCAGAATTTCAAAATTTCCATCCTTGTCTCTTCCTCCGACAAGCAGGACGACGGGCCGCTGGAATGTTTCCAGGGCACGGGCCACGGCGGCGGCATTGGTCCCTTTGGAGTCATCGTAATAGGCTACGTCCCGTTTTTCCCCGACAAACTCGATACGGTGAGGAAGGCCCCGGAAGTTGGAGATGGTTCCGACAATCTGCTCCGGAAGGCAACCGCACATGCGACTGGCCATAACGGCCGCCATGACGTTTTCGGCATTATGCAGTCCCGGCAGTTTGATCATTTCCCGCGGGTAAATTTCGTCATGTGCGCCGAAGCCGGAGAGAACAAGCCCTTCGTTCTGAACGGACAAACCCCGCTCCACCTTCCGGGTTGAACTGAAAAAGAGGGTTTTTGCCGGGAGGCGTTTCGAAAGATTTAGGAAATGCTCTTCGTCGGCGTTCAGAATCGCCAGATCCTTTTCGTCCTGGTTCAGAAAAATCCGTTCCTTGGTCTCCCGGTAAGAGGCGAGAGAGCCATGGTAGTTCAGGTGGTCAGGGGCGGCATTCAACAGAACGGCACAACGGGCGCGAAACGTCGAGACCCATTGAAGCTGGAAACTGCTTACCTCTACGATGACAAAATCCTCTTTTTGGTGGCTGTCACAATATTGAATGAGGGGTATGCCGATGTTTCCTCCGACAAAAACCCTCTTACCCGCGTCTTTCAGAATTTGCCCGACGAGGGTGGTGGTTGTGGTTTTCCCGTTTGTTCCCGTGATGGCCACCATGGGCGGCTTCAGAAAGCGGCTGGCGATCTCCAGTTCGCTGTGAATGGGGATGCCCTGTCGAAGGGCTTCCACGAGCAGCGGATCATATGGGGGAACACCGGGAGAGGGAATGACCATATCGATGTGGTCGAGGGCATGATGATCGTAAGCGGTGGCGCGAACGGGGATGTCTTCATTCCTTATTTCATTCAGGGCGGCGTCGATCTCCGCTCCCGTATTTTGATCGGTGGCAACAATCCGAGCCTTTTGTTTTGCAAGGAAACGGGCTGTGGCGATGCCGGTTTTCCCCAGGCCGATAATTAAAATGTTCTTCGCCGTTAAGGCCATGTTCGTTCCCCTAACGCAGCTTTAGTGTGCTCATGGCTACCAGGGCCAGCAAAACCGAGATAATCCAGAAGCGAACGATAATCTTGGGCTCGGGCCAGCCCTTCAATTCAAAATGATGATGAATGGGGGCCATCCGGAAAATACGTTTGCCTCCGCTGATTTTGAACCAGCTGACCTGAAAGATGACCGAGAAGGTTTCCAGGACAAAAATCCCGCCCACGATGGCCAGCAGAATTTCCTGTTTGGTGAGAATGGCGAGGGTTCCCAGCGTCCCGCCCAGGGAAAGGGAGCCGACATCGCCCATGAACACTTGGGCAGGGTAAGTGTTGTACCAGAGAAAGCCAATTCCGGCACCGACAATGGCCCCGCAGAAAATGGTCAACTCGCCTGCTCCGGAGGTATAGGGAATCTGCAAATAATGGGCGATCTTGATGTTTCCGGCGAAGTAGGCGAACAGGAGGTATGTCATGAAACAGGTAATGGCCGGGCCGATAGCCAGACCGTCCAGGCCGTCCGTGAGGTTCACGGCGTTGGCTGTTCCAACGATGATAAAGGTTGTCAGGAAGATATAAAAAATACCGATATCGGGGAGAGCGGTCTTAAAAAACGGAATGGTTACGGCATGACTGAATTCAGGGCGAACGTAAATCACCAAACTGACGAAAAATGCGATCGTGATTTCGGAGAGAAGCCGAAATTTTCCTGAAATACCCCGGCTGCTTTGGTTGGTTATTTTCCGGTAATCGTCAAAGAAACCGATGATTCCATATCCGACGAGAACAAGAATAATCAGCCAGACATACATATTGGTCAGATTCGACCAAAGGAGGGTGGAGACCACGACAGCGAAGATGATCAGAATGCCCCCCATGGTTGGCGTACCCTTCTTGGAATGATGCGTTTGGGGGCCATCTTCCCGGATGGACTGTCCCACATCGAGACTCTGGAGTTTGCCGATTAACCAGGGGCCGACGATGAAGCAGATCACCAGCGCCGTGATTGCCGCATAAATTGTGCGGAAGGTGATGTAGCGAAAGACATTAAAGGATGAGAACGTTGTATGCAGCGGATAAAGGAGATGGTAAAGCATGAGCTATACTCCCTTGGAATTTTCATTTGAGAGGTTCCCCGGTTTCCCGAATAACCGGATTTCCGGAATGAGTTCCTCGAGGTTCATTTTTCGTGATCCTTTAAGGAGGATCCAGTCTCCCCGGGAGACTGTTTCGCGGAGAGCCGGGATTGCTTTCGCATTGCCATCAAAGAAGAAAATATGATTCTTGTCCAGGCCTGACGCTTCGGCGGCCTCCGCCGTGACCCGGGAATAAGCGCCCTTGAGAAAAAGGGCATAAATTCCCAATTCACCGATTCGATGACCGATTTCCTTGTGATAGGCCACTGCCTGATTGCCCAGTTCAAGCATATCCCCGAAAACGACGATGCGTCTGCCTGTTCTGGAGAGTTCTGTCAGGGTTTTCAAGGCCTCATCAACGGACAATGGGTTGGCGTTGTAGGCGTCATGAATGAGATGCGCGCCGTTGGCCAGGGGTTCGATTTCCATTCTTCCGGCAATGGGGCGGAAACCATTCAGCCCCCTTCAGATTAGAGAGGGGGCGCAACCGGCGGCGCTGGCCGCTGCCGCT
The DNA here is from genome assembly GCA_012522415.1 of Deltaproteobacteria bacterium. NCBI lineage: Bacteria > Pseudomonadati > Myxococcota > Myxococcia > Deltaproteobacteria bacterium. The sequence continues at coordinate 10,901 of JAAYKM010000109.1, forward strand.
GCCGCCAGAGCATTCTGTACATTATGGCGTCCCGGTACGGAGAGAACGACACCATTTTTCACCTCTTGAATATTGATCCTGATGGCGTTTTTCCAGTTTTCAACCTGCCTTAGGTTTTCCGTAGTGATATCGTCGGGAACGGACATGGAAAAGGTCATTTGTTCACCCCGCCAGCGATCCCGGAGAACGCCGATCTCCGGATCGTCCAGGTTCAGGATGGCGACGCCGCGATGATTCATCACGCTGAAGAGTTTGCCCTTTTCCTCCCGCACGGAGACAACCGAGCCGAGTCCTTCGAGATGTGCCGGGCCGATATTGGTGATGACACCGATGTCCGGTTCAGCCAAACCGGCCAGGCGCGCTATTTCACCCGGGCCGCTTGTTCCGAGCTCAACGATGGCCAGTTCGGTTTCTTCACGGAGCCCGAGCAGGGTCAAGGGAAGGCCGATCAGGTTGTTAAGGTTCCCCTCCGTTTTGAGGATTTTACCGTTCAATGAACCGATGGCAGCGATCATCTCCTTGGTCGTGGTTTTTCCGGCCGAGCCCGTAACGGCTACCACCCGGCAATTCATTCGTTTCCTCCATCCATGGGCGATATCTCCCAGCGCCTTCAGGGTATCGGATACCTCAATCCAGGGGATATCGCCCGGCAAGGCCGGCACCGCATGTCGGCGATGCCTTTCGGTCATCAAGGCCTCCGCCCCGAGGCTGACGGCTTTGGTGAGGAAGTCATGCCCATTGAAACGAGGCCCCGCCAGTGGAATAAACAGGTTACCCGCAGCGAGGACTCGGCTGTCGGTAGAGATGCCGAGTACGGTCCGTTCCGGCCGCCCCTGAATCAGGGTCCCGTTGGTGAAATGGACGATATCCCTGATCCTCAGCAATGGTGAAGGAAACGGGGGCATGTCTGCTCCCCCCTTCGCTTCCGAAGGCATTCCCGGGCTACAATCCGGTCGTCAAAGAAATACCTTTCTCTGCCGATAATCTGATAATCTTCGTGGCCTTTCCCCGCGATCAGAACAATGTCCTCTGGATTCGCCGACATAATCGCCGCTTCGATGGCCTGTCGCCGATCCGGAATCGTGCAGTAAATTTTTTCTCCCGTATCATTGTGTAACTCCCCAGAGCCAACCTGCCGGATGTTGTGAAGCCGAATACCCGCCTCAATTTGGTCAATGATGGTCTGCGGCGGTTCCGATCGGGGATTGTCGGAAGTGACCACCATGACATCGCTCAGCGTCGCGGCAACAGAGCCCATGAGAGCCCTCTTTTCCCGGTCCCGATCACCCCCGCATCCGAAAACAGTTATGATGCGATTGCTGCCGAATCCGGAGAGATTTTCGATGGCTTTTCTTAAAGCGTCATCCGTATGGGCGTAATCAACAAAGACGCTTGGTTCGCCCGGGCGGCTTACTCTTTCCATGCGCCCCGGAACCCCTTTCATTTCCGCGATACCCTGTTCGATTGCCGGTGTGGGGATATGGACGGCCGCTGCCGCCGCGGCGGCCGCCAGGATATTGTAGAGGTTGAAGTGTCCGATCAGGTCTGAATTGATCTGCAAGGGATTTCCGTTGATATGAATAACGGCCCGGGTCCCTTCCAGGGTGAACCGCGAATCGGTGACGCCGACATCATGGTTTTCCCTGTCTCCGAAAGAGAGGCTGCGTAATGAAAGGTCCTCCAGAAGCCTCTTCCCCCAGGGGTCATCACTGTTGATGATAGCCCTGAAAGGGAGGGTTTTAAGACTTTTCGGGAGCAGTTCCGTAAAAAAACGTCTCTTGGCCTCGTAATAGCGTTCCATTGTCAGATGATAGTCGAGATGATCCCGGGAGAGATTTGTGAAAATTCCGATGTCGAAGTCGCAATCGTCCACACGTCCGAGATCAAGGGCATGGGAGGAAATTTCAGCGACGCAATGGGTTACTCCCGCGTCGGCCATTGCACGCAGTATTTTATGGAACTCCAATGATTCCGGAGTGGTGTTGGGTGCTGGCTGCGTTTTGCCGCGGAACCGGTAATTCACCGTCCCGAGAACCCCGGGAACAAATCCGGCTGCCTTGATGATCGATTCCAGCAGATACGTCACCGTTGTTTTGCCGTTTGTTCCGGTGACCCCGATCAGACAGAGATTCGATGAGGGCCGGGCGTAAAAATTTCGCCCTGCGATACCCAGGGCCCGCCGGCTGTCTGGAACTTGCAGGGTGTTGATGTGGTTGGGAGAATTAAAGGGCTTTTCATGAAGAATCCAGTGGGCCCCCCGGTGAATCGCATCCTCGATGAAATCGTGTCCATCTGTGTTGAGACCGGTAATCGCGACAAAAAGGCTGTTTTCCTCACAGCATCTGGAATGATAGCAGACGGATGACACCTCACCGGAAAGTGTTCCCGTGGTGTGGATGAATTGCAGATCCTTGACGACTTCCGAGATATCCATTCCCTTTCCTCAAAGGCATTTTGCCATGGTGTATCAATGTTTGTTGCCCGTCTTTCATTCCGTGGATACACAATGGTTCCTCGGGAAATGGTTCCTCGGGAATCGGTCGTTCCGGGATCGAATCCGAGATAAAATCTCGGTTCCTCAGGGGAACGATCGCTTCCGGACGAGGGGCCCGGGTGCTTCCCGTTACCGTTCTGTTTTGAATGAAACCAGGCAGTACGGGTGCGAGCGGATGGGGACACCGGCCTGCGGCACCTGTGAAACGGCCCAACCTGATCCGTTGATTTTCAACTCAATACCTCTTTCCCGGGCTTTCTTCAAGACCTCTCTCACGCTCATGCCCTGGAAATTTGGAATGATTGATTCATCTTCTATATCAATAAGTTCTGCCCGTTCGATGGTTTCCGGAATGACCCGGGTTGCCGAAACAAGTTTCACTTTCGACGATTTCGGCGAAGTGTCTTCATCGGGTGCGAACAGAGAGGGGTCCTTGATGTATGATTGAAAACAGGTGAGCATCTGTTCGCCTATATTTCTAAAAACCGGTGCGGCGGCGACACCGCCCCATTTGTCCCGTTGCGGTTCGTCAAGACTCACCAAAATGGCAATCTGCGGATTCTTCGCAGGGAAAAAACCCATGAAGGTGGTGCGCACCCTTTCCGATGAATAGACGCCACGGCTGAAATCAAATTTCTGTGAGGTGCCTGTCTTGCCGGCAACACTCAGGTGCTTGATCCGGGCGTTTTTGCCTGTACCGTCCTCATCCTGTACAACATCCGTGAGAATCGAGGTCATGATTCGGGCCGTGCCGGGTGATATGACGTTTCGGACTATTGTTGGTGAATACTCCTCGACTACGCGGCCCCTCTTGTCCACCAGGGCCCGGACAATGTAGGGTTTCATCAGGACTCCGTTATTAGCGATGGCCGACAGAGCCGTTACCAGTTGGAGAGCCGTAACGGAAATGCCCTGCCCGAAAGAGATTGCCGATGTGTCGACACGTGTCCAGTTGGAGACCGGCCGGAGAAGGCCGGAGACTTCTCCTGTAAGATCTATACCGGTTTTGGAACCGAAACCAAAATCCCTGATGTACTGATAGAATTTTTCTTTCCCCAACTGTTCGGATACCTTGATACAACCGATATTACTGGAATATTTGACAACTTCACGAACGTTCAGAGAAGCGTGACGTTTTCGCTGGGCTTCATGGAAGACCCGGTTGGCGACCTGATAATACCCATTCTCGCAAAATACACGGTCCTTTTCACTGATTACTTTTTCTTCCAGCGCAGCGGCGATCAGGAATGGTTTAAACGTGGATCCGGGATCAAAGACATCCGTGATGGCTCTGTTTTTGGCATGCCCCGGTAGCGCTTTGCTGTAAGAATTCGGATCAAATGTGGGTTGGTTGGCCAGCGCCAGGATTTCGCCTGTACGGGGGTTCATGGCAATGGCAAAGCCTCCCTTGGCGCCCTTTTCGCGAACCGCTGCTTTCAACTGGCTTTCCACCAGATATTGAATGCGGCTATCAAGGGTTAGAACCAGATTGTAAGCCGTATCCTCGGTGACGCCAGCGGTTTCGATGCGGGGATAAAGCCATTTGCCTTTGGCGTCCCTGCCCCGGACCAGTTTCTGTGGCGTACCTTTCAAATACCGGTCATATCTTACCTCAAGTCCTTCCAGGCCCGTTGATTCCGTGCCGACAAAGCCAAGAATTTGGCCCGCCAGTTCACCATTGGGGTAGAGACGTTGGGGCTCCTTGACGATAAAAAGGGCGTCGTTCTTGAGGGACTCTACTGCTTTGGCCTGTTCAGGACGGACGCGCCGGGCAATCCAGCAAAAGTTTTTATTTCCTCTCACCCTTTTCAAAAGAGCAGCCTTGTCCACATCGAGTAATTTGGCCATCTGTTCGGCAAAGGCTTGCGGTTTTTTGATTTTGGATGGATCGGCACATATGGAATCCATGAGTACGCTTGCCGCCAGTTTTTCTCCATTCCGATCAAAGATGATGCCTCTTTCGGGGAGCATTTCGAGCGTCTTCGTGTGCTGGCGTTGTGCCATCAATTTCAGTTTGTTCCCATTTAGGATTTGTAACTGGAACGCCCGGGAGATGAGGGCGATAAAAAGAATCAAAAAAAGGAACAAAACCGTGCAAAGTCTGAATTTAAGCCACTTGATGGATTCGGCATTCATTTCGTCTGCCCCGGATCTTCAATAAAGAAAACCTGTTCCCGTTCCGGGTAGGTCATCTGTAATTTCTCTATGGCCAGGGAGGTGATTCTTTTGGGGGATTTCAGCGTTGCCAGTTCAACCAGTAACTTTTTCTGCTCTTCCATAAGCGCATCTTTTTTATTGATTTCTGTTGCGACTTGGTATTCGAGAGTTGTCATCAGGTTATGTGACCATACGTACAAAACAGCGACAGCCATGATGACCATGGCAATGAAAATGAAGGGGGAATAGCCGAATCTGGTCAGAACGCACCCTGATTCCCTATCTTCTTTCAGGGCGTCCCGCGATGCGATGACCATATCTTTTGCCATGCTAGATCCTCTCGGCGGTTCTCAGGCGGGCGCTTCTGGCCCGGGGATTCATGTTAATTTCCCTCGTTGCGGGGGTTATGGGTTTTGCAGTCAGAATCCTTAATCTGGCCTGGTGTCCACAGATACAAACCGGGATGTCTGGAGGGCAAACACAACTCTTTGACCAGAGACGAAAGGCGTTTTTCACGATTCTGTCTTCCAGTGATTGAAAGGAGAAGATGGAAAAACGTCCCCCGTCTTTCAATTTGTCCACTCCAGAGGAGATGGCCTGTCTCAGGTTGTTCAGTTCATCGTTGACATGGATGCGTATGGCCTGAAATGTTTTTGTCGCCGGGTGGATTCTCCGGTTCCGTTGGCCCGGTGGGATGGCCCGGACTACAATATCGCTCAAAGACGCGGTCGTCATGACCGGACTGGTTCTTCTGGCCCGTACGATGGCACGAGCGATTCTTCTGGCCATCGTTTCCTCTCCGCATTCCCAGATTACCTGCTGCAATTCGGCCTCCGAGGCATGGTTAATAAATTCGTAAGCGCTGATTGTCTGGTCTTTGTCCATCCTCATATCCAGGGGGGCGTCAGATGAAAAACTGAAGCCCCGCTCCGGGGTGTCCAGTTGATGGGAAGATACGCCAAGGTCCAGGAGGATACCGTCCACTTTTTCGATTCCTTCTTCACAAAGGATTTCCGCCATTCGGCAAAAATTTGCCTTCCGGAGAATTTTACGGGCACCGAAAGAAGCAAGCCGTTTTCCCGATTCCTGTAACGCGTCATCATCTCTATCCAAACCAATGAGAAGGCCGTCAGGGCTTGTGGCCTCCAGGATGCGTCTGGCGTGTCCCCCTCCACCGATGGTCCCGTCGACGAAGATACCGCCGGGTTGACAACGGAGGCTGACGATTACTTCCTCGAGCAGAACGGGCTTGTGATAGGAGCGCCATTCGCCATTCTTCCTTAAATCCCCAGGTCCACCATACATTTTTCGTAGGATTCGAGATTACTTCCCGTATCGTTCATCTCTGTGTCGAAGCGTTCCTTATCCCATATTTCAATGCTTTTCAGCATGCCGGCAAGAACAACATCTTTATCGAGGTGGGCGTATTCTCTCAGATTTTGCGGGATTAAAACCCGTCCCTGGCTGTCCAGGACGCAGTGAACGGCGGCGGACATAAAAAACCTGTTGAAAGCGCGGACTTCTTTTTTCAGAATAGACTGTTGGGCCATCTTCTCTTCGATGACGTTCCATTCCTTGAAGGGAAAGACGATGAGGTATCCGTCCCAGTTGGTGATGACGAGCTGGTTGTCATATTTCTCGGCAAAGATCTCACGATACTTGGCCGGTAGAATGATTCTCCCCTTGTCATCAATGGTGTGATTGTACTGACCCCTGAACAAGGCCATCTCCAATTCCCTCCACAATGAGCCACTTCTCTCCACTTGGCTCCGAATATAGAGAGGTAATGGGGGGTTTGTCAAGCAGAAAATTATTCTTTTTTTCCGTTAACTTGGTATTTTTTTACTGCTTTGTTGTGGGAGGCATAATCGGTCGAAAAAAAATGGGTGCCGTTGTTCCTGGATACAAAGTAAAGAAAATTGTTGGCCGCCGGATAGAGAGCCGCTTGCAGGGAATCCAATCCGGGGTTGGCGATGGGCCCGGGAGGCAGGCCGTGAATTTGGTACGTGTTGTGAGGTGATGACGTGTTGAGGTGTCGACGCTTGATGGGGCCGCTGAAACCTTTCAGGTTATACACTGCGGTGGGGTCGCTTTGGAGCTTCATTCCTTTTTTCAAACGATTGTGGAACACGGCGGAAATCAGGATTTTTTCTTCTTTATGGCCGGTTTCCCTGCCGATCATGGAGGCCAGGGTTACCCATTCCTGAAGGGAAAAACCCATGATTTGCGCGCGCTTTTGCATGGCCGGTGTAACGTGCTTCCAAAATTCGGTTATCATGCGAACCATGATTTTTCTGGTTCCCATGGAACGGTCAAAGTAGTACGTTTCCGGGTATAAAAAACCTTCGGCCGTATCGCCCTCTATATCCAGGGAAACAAGAAAATTTTTGTCTTCGAACAGGGCAATGAACTCTTCCCGGTCGATCAGGCCAAGCGCGGCAAGACGATCGGCAATGTCATGGGCGGTCTGGTCTTCCGGTATGACGAAGCGATAGCGCTTGATATCCCCCCTGACCAACTTGTCCAGAACCGAAACCGTGGAAATATTCAGGGGAAACTCGTATTCCCCCGCCTTGATTTGATGGGTAACCCCCCTGAGAATGGAGAGCAGATAAAAAGATGCTTTCGTACGAATCAGTCTTTCCCGGTGAAGCATATTCACAATTTCGCAAAAACGTTCTCCTCGATGAATTTCGACTAGAACAGGTTTTGTCCGTCCCTTTGGGGGTTGTGTGACATCGATGAGGAATGCGAGTATAAATCCGAAAAAAATGATGCAAAATATGCCTGCGAAAACTAATTTTCTTGAGATGGTGAATTGCATAAACAAGGGGGCTGAGAGGCTAATGGGGTTTGGACGGGCGATCGAGATAACTTTGCAGAATCAAGGTCGCGGCGATCTTGTCCACGAGGAGACGACGTTTTTTCCAGTGTACATCCGCTTCGCGGAGGACCTCTTCCGCAGCTTGTGAAGACAGGGTTTCATCCCACTTGATGACGGGAAGGCCGAAAGCTACTTCAATGTATTCGCTGAAGCGGTTGACCTTTGCACATTGGATTCCCTCGGATCCATCCAACCGCAGGGGATAGCCGATGACAATCCGTTCGGCCTGACAGCGATGGATGACCTGTTTCAGTTCCTCCATGACCTGCTTATTGTTTTTACGAATGATTGTGGTAAGACCTTGGGCGGTAAGACCGAGCTCATCGCTTACGGCAACGCCGATTCTTTTTTCACCGAAATCAAGACCGATAATGCGCAAACGTTTGACCTGCCTGTTTTATTTGGAGGGCATTCTTAACAGATATCTCCATATCTTTCCATGAGAAACACGAAAACATGTTGCATCAGGTGGATGTTCCGCGCCTTCACCCCAGGCTCCAATTGAATTGAATATTCGGCAGGCTGTGGCCAAATGGGAGGTACGGGATTTCTAAACATGTTTTGTGAAAACGAATTCCTGGAAACCGATGAAAAATTTTGGTGAAATATTGGAGCCTCGTATGATAAGGGTTCAAGACAGAGTTCCTCCTGGATGATACGAACAGGAAATGATTCCGCATTGAATGATGTCTGAGGTTTGTTCCGGTGATAGGTGCTCCATGAGGGAAAAACGACTGTTTGAACGATTTGAAATCCAAGTACCCGCGAGGATCGAAGTAGCCGGGCAGAACAACGACCACGCCATCTTCAACCTTGAAACCCGCAATCTATCGGCTGGCGGTGCGCTGGTCAAATTCATGGGCTCGCTTCCGGAAGGCAGTGCGGTCAGGGTCGATATCGTCCTATCCTTTGAAGAATTGAAAACCGCCGCCGACCCGGATGGTTCGCTGGTTCTGTCAACCACGGGTCACATCGTGAGATCCGAGGCGGATGGTATCGCTCTTCGCTTTGACGAGAATTATGAATTTCGGGTCCGGTTGGACGCATTGCATCAGGGTATGCCTTCCGATATTCGTTGATGTTTCTTTAACCGGGCTTGCGCAGGAGAATTTTTTGTAGATCCTGATTCTTTCTGTTCATATCATCCCCGTTTTGATTGGTTTTTTTGACCCGCCGGTGGGCCGCCACCTTTTCATTGTGGCTGAAAAGCAATTCTGTTATCGTGGCCACGCAGCACAACATCTTTTACGGGCAACCATTCATGAAGCACATTATCCTGGGAACAGCCGGACACGTTGATCACGGAAAGACAGCGCTCATCAAGGCCCTGACCGGCGTTGATACGGATCGTCTGAAAGAGGAAAAAAAACGAGGGATCACGATCGAACTGGGCTTTGCCGCCCTTTCCCTTCCCAGCGGTCCGCAATTGGGAATTGTCGATGTCCCCGGCCATGAGCGTTTCATCAAGAACATGGTGTCCGGTGCGTCAGGAATTGATCTTGTCATGATGGTCATTGCCGCTGACGAAGGGGTTATGCCCCAGACCAGAGAACATCTCCAGATTTGTTCTTTTCTGGGCATCAGGAAGGGACTGGTCGTTGTTTCCAAAACCGACATGGTTGAGGCGGACTGGCTGGAATTGGTCAGGGAGGATATCGCGGGTTTCCTGAAAGGATCGTTTCTCGAAGGGGCTCCCATGCTTGCCGTTTCCGCATTGAAAGGGGAGGGCTTGAATGAACTTCTCCAGGCATTGACCACCCTCTCCCGGGAAGTCGAGGAAGAGGCCGATCCCGGTATTTTCCGCCTTCCCGTTGATCGCGTTTTTTCGATGAAGGGTTTCGGCACGGTGATCACCGGTACCCTCATGTCCGGGACGATTGATCTCGGAGAAATCGTTGAGATATTGCACTCCGGGGTGTCCTCAAAAATACGTGGTATCCAGGTACACAAGCATTTGGTTACGCGGGCCGAGGCCGGTCAGAGAACGGCCATCAACTTTCAGGGGCTTGAAAAGGAGTCCATCAGCCGGGGAGACATGGTGGTGCGACCGGGTACACTGATCCCGACACGGAACCTGGATGTTCAGTTAGAGTATCTGCCCGAGTGTGAGCGGAAGCTGAAGAATCGTGCCCAGGTTCGTTTCCATTACGGGACCAGTGAGGTCATGGCCCGTCTCATTCCGCTGGATCGGGAAGAGGTGGCACCCGGGGAGAAAATATTCGCCTGCCTGGTCCTCGACGAACCGGTCATTGTCATGGCGGGGGATCGGTTTGTCATTCGCAGCTATTCGCCGGTGACGACGATTGGCGGCGGTCTGGTCATTGATCCCCACCCGCCGAAGCACAAGCGTTTCAAGCAGGACGTGGTGGACGAATTCATCACACTGATGGATGGGGAAGAAACGGCGAGGGCAGGGGTGATCATCGGCCGTGCCGGTCTGAGAGGGATTACGCTTCACGAACTGGTTGTCCGCACGGGCATGACGCGCAATCTGTTACGGAGGATTCTGGAGAGCATGTTTTCAAGCCGGGATGCGGTTTTGCTGGACAAGGAAGAAACGCGGGTTGTTTCCCGCATTCCATATGACGTACTCTTAAACCGTTTTCTGGCGGAACTCGCACAATACCATCTCAAAAATCCTCTGCGGGAAGGATTGCCCCGGGAAGCATTGCGCATGAATCTGGGGCTCGGAGGAAACCAGAAAATATTCGCCATGGCAATCAAGGATCTGGAGAAACAGGGAAAGATCATTGTAGAGAGGGAGAATATCAGGCTTGCGTCACATCGTGTGGATCTGGGAATCGGTCTTGAGGCGATGCGACGGGAAATCGAGACGCTTTATCAAAAGGCGGGGCTCACACCGCCGACGGCGCGGGAGGTCCTGGAGAGGTATCCCGGCGAAAGGGCCAGGGTTGGCGATGTCCTGTCGGTCCTGTTCAAAGAAGGGAGCCTCATTCGGGTGTCGGAGGATCTTTATTTTAGCAAAGAAGTGATTTCCTCGCTTCGAGACGCATATAAAAAGCTTCTGCTAGCCCAGGGACAGGCGAGTCCCGCCGGTTTCAGGGACCTGACGGGTTTATCGCGAAAATTCGTCATTCCCCTTATGGAGTATTTTGATATGAGCAAGCTTACCATTCGTTCGGGGGATGTCCGTATTTTAAGGGAAAAATGATAGCTAACATGGTACAGGACAACCTTTCGAAGGCGCTGAGAATTTTTCCCGTGACCCGCTTTGACGGGATTCGCTTTGAGACAACCGAAGTGCCTTTGGCCAGGGAAGTTGCCTTGCGGATCATTTACAACCGGGATCAGGTGATGACCGTCGCCTGCGTGGGCAACCATCTCGATGAACTGGCTGTGGGGTTTCTGCGCTCGGAAGGGTTCCTCAGGTCTTTTCTGGACATTGAAAGCTTGACGGTGCGGGAGGATGAGGCCACGGTTGAAGTCTTGACGGTGGACCACCGGCGGGTCAAAACCGGGATGGGACGGGACTGCGGCACCCTTTTTTCGAGTGGTGCCCGCGGCATCGGCAGCGAAAACAAGCGGGAGGAGGAATATTTGGGTTCTCTGTCCATGCGCCTGGATCCAAAAAAAATCCTGCACTGGATGGAAGAGCTGGTGGGGCGTTCTGTTTTACACAATGCCAGTCATGGGACTCACTGTTCCGCCCTGGTGGATCGAAACGGTATTCTGATCTGTCGGGAAGACATCGGCCGTCACAATACCATAGACATGATCGGTGGATACGCCCTGCTCCATGACATGGACTGTTCGGACAAGATTCTGATGACCACGGGCAGAATTTCCTCGGAGATGGTGAACAAGATCCGACATTTGGGGATCCCCATTCTTGTCAGCCGATCCGCCCCGACAACGGAAGCGATCCGGATTCTCGAAGAGGTGGGGATAACCCTTGTCGCTTACGTCAGGGGGGGAAAAATGAACATTTATACACACAAGGACAGGGTTATCTTGGGCCTATGAAGAATATTTTTATTAACGGGATCAAGGCGGGAGATCGGGTCGAGGATTTATTTCTCGTGGAGGAGAAAAACCTGGCTTTTTCCATGAAAGGGTCTCCATATCTCAGTTTACGCCTCAAGGACAAGACGGGGCAGATGGATGGTCGGATTTGGGACAACGCGCAGCAACTGGACAAGGTTTTCAGGAAGGGGGATATTATTTTTACCCGGGCCCGTGCAGTGAGCTACAAGAGCATGATCCAGTTATCGATCATCGATGTGCGGGTGGCCACTCCCGAAGAAATGACCTGGGAGGACTTTTTACCGACCGTCAAGGGCGACATCGACGGCATGTACAATGAATTGATGGCGTTTGCCGATCAGGTCGTGTCGCCGCACCTGAAGGCTCTCCTGGACGCGTTTTTCTCCGATAGCGAGATTGCCGGGCCTTTCCGCCGGGCTCCGGCCGCCAAGGGGTTTCATCATGTCAACATCGGGGGGCTTCTTGAACACACCCTGTCGGTGACACGCCTTCTGGCCCTGGTGGCGGATCATTATCCCAAAAGCAATCGGGATCTCCTGATCGTGGGGGGCATCCTCCATGATATTGGAAAAATAAGGGAGTTTACCTACCAGGGGAACATCGATTACAGCGATGAAGGCCGCCTCATCGGGCATATCGCGATCGGTCTGGAGATGCTGAACGCGAAAATCGCGACGATCCCCGATTTTCCATCCAATCTGGCCATGGAATTACGGCATCTGATTCTCAGCCATCACGGCATGCTGGAATTCGGCTCGCCGAAACGGCCGAAAACCGTGGAGGCCATGCTTGTCCACCAGATTGACGATATGGACGCCAAGGCCAACGCCTTGCAGGAATATATTGACAGCAACGAAAACACCGATTCCGATTGGACACCGTTTCATCGCCTGTTCGAACGCTATATTTACAAGGGGGGAACATAACCCCTGGCTATCGCTCTGTCTCCTTTCGGTAGTGTTTTAGCAAACACCATTTTAGGAAATATCGCTGGCCTCTAAAATAAATCAAATTGCGAACATTCGTTTACACTACCGGCCGGACGGATCGCTGGAGGCTGTTTCCCGTGTGGGTCACTTCGAGTCCATCCGCGACATTCTGAAATCCTGGATACCGCATATCACGATCCTGAAGCCGGAAGCATTTCGCAAAAACCTGCTTGCGGAAGTGAAAGACTGGATAAAAATACAGGAAATGGAAACGAAATAAGGATAGCTATTAAATAATTACCTGTGCCATGGGCCGGGTGCGATCCATGTTACAGGGACAGGCTTGCTGTTTACAAGACCATCCAGAACAGGCTTCAAAAAGAGGGAAATGCCATTAACCGCTTCTTCGAAAGTATCTTGTACACCAGTCATCCGGTTCTTGCGTAGGAACGCCTCCCATTGAGACTGTTTTGCCTCATCCAGGATGAACGATTCGGTAAATGCCACAGGATCAGATGGGATAACTGTGTGGCGGGCAGTGAATGTTTCTTTAATCGCCCTTGCCAGGGTCTGGCCATCGAAATCAAACTGTCTGGAAAGCAACCGGATATCCCAAAAATCTTTCATACGGCTGTTCATGATGCCCCGCCTGACCATCGCTTCTAACTTCTCGGCAATCGTGCTTTCCTTACTGTAGCCACGTATTTGCGGCGCCGGCAGATCGAGAATCGTCGGATACGCCATCAACTCGGGTGGTGGAATTACAATATCGCCAAAACCGACATCAAGCTGAATCGTTATCCGGGCGGTATCCAAAGAACCCCGGAAATTGATGCGGACCCCTTCGTAATCGGCGTCTTCTGTGATCATCTGTCCACGGATGCTGCTCGGGTCGAATACAACCCCGTCCGGTTCCACTTCCTGAAGACATACATCACGGGCCATGGCCATGATGGCATCCGTCCTGTTTTCCATCTTTCCCAGCATGTCGATGTCCATCGTGGATCGAAACGCACGCACTTCCCACACCATGAGCATCAATGCGCCTTTGAGAATGAATTTCCCGGCATAAGAAGACCGGGAGAGCCTGTACAGAAAACGTTCGATCGCATAGTATTGTAACAGATCGTTGAAGGGGCGTGCAGATTCTCTCGACTTGTTGAGAATACGCTGATGAACAGAAGCCGCAATATTCCGCAGAGAGGAGCTCGTCATAGCGTTGCCTCCAGATAGGGACGCATGACCTTCTCGACACGACATATCCGGGCATATTGCATGAGACAGTCCGACCGGAAGCGTTTCCTCTGCCGATAGAATTTCAGGGCCTCCAGGACAACGTCGAGCCCGATCTTATTGCGGTATTTAAAACAGTCGGCCAGGGTTTTCTCCGGATTGTAAACTTTCACCGGGATGCCGTTTGCGTCGTGCTGCTCAATTCCTTCCGTAAAAGCGGGACCACTGAACCAGAAAATACGGAGCGGCGGAAAATCGAGCCTTGGAGGTTCGGCGCCCCGCGGCAGAGCTAGATAAATTTCATGGGGAATTTCGGTGGTCAGCTCGTGATAGGAGAGAGCGGAAATAAGACAAATAATACCTTTGGGGACTTTCAGGGCAACGGTAGCAAGATCCGGGTTACCCAGAGAAGGCATATCGGCAAAGCGGTAGATCCCACGTCCCATTCGCTCGATAATTCCCTGATCACGCATGGCATAGATAGTCCGGGGATGGATTCCCGACTTGATTGCCTCTCCGGTGCGAAAGATACCTGTTGGCGAGTGGAGCACAGCTCTGGCCCGTTTTATTGCCTCTGTGCCCTGCTTTTTACTGATTAGCGACATGGATAATATTACCTGCATTAGTTTTTATTTGTCTGTAATTCTATCCAGGCGAATGAGTTATGTCAAGCGGAAGCAGAAAGGAGCGAAAATTAAGAAAACATTCCGGATGTCGCCCGATGCCACCAGACGACATACCTTGCTTTCACATGGTAGCCAAGAAGAGATTCCTGTATTATCAGATCATACATTACATCAGAAGACAGAAAACCGGCAAAGCCTCGACGGCAAAACCTCGACGGCAAAACAGGGGGGTTGCGGTTCATCCCCACGCATGTGGGGAACATGCCTCGGCAGGATAAAAGACCAGCGTGGTTGTCGGTTCATCCCCACGCATGTGGGGAACATATATTTCATAAAAATGTCAATCATTGAAAGTACGGTTCATCCCCACGCATGTGGGGAACATGGGACCTCGTCCAAATCTGCAACATTGCATTCCGGTTCATCCCCACGCATGTGGGGAACATGCCGTTTGCCAATCCCGGCGAAAACGCCGGTGGCGGTTCATCCCCACGCATGTGGGGAACATATATTACGATGATCCGAGTATATCCGAGTAGGCGGTTCATCCCCACGCATGTGGGGAACATTTGCCCATATTTCGCTATGAGTTTGCTGTATTCGGTTCATCCCCACGCATGTGGGGAACATCTTTCACGACGTGACAAAACTGCGTCTTTTGCCGGTTCATCCCCACGCATGTGGGGAACATGTGTTCCTAATGGAAAGAGATTTCGTTGCTACCGGTTCATCCCCACGCATGTGGGGAACATATACCCTGCGACGTGGTCAACGGCCTGCACGTCGGTTCATCCCCACGCATGTGGGGAACATACGTAGGTGCTGATGGCCCGGACGATCTGGGTCGGTTCATCCCCACGCATGTGGGGAACATCGCCAGAAAGGATATAATTTGCCATCGTATTTGGTTCATCCCCACGCATGTGGGGAACATGGAATCACCTTCCGAATCTCCGTCGGAATCACCGGTTCATCCCCACGCATGTGGGGAACATTTTTTTCTCCCACATTTTTTCAGCCTCCATTTCGGTTCATCCCCACGCATGTGGGGAACATTCTCAATTCACCATGGGTGACATCCTCTATTACGGTTCATCCCCACGCATGTGGGGAACATGGCGTACCTAAATCAAAAGGGGCTGCCCCGGCCGGTTCATCCCCACGCATGTGGGGAACATTGTGCGTCGGCCAAAGTCTTCTCGGATACAGACGGTTCATCCCCACGCATGTGGGGAACATGAACGCATGGAGGACTAAATAATGGGTATTAACGGTTCATCCCCACGCATGTGGGGAACATATCGCTAGTGGCGGGGGTGGCGTTAATCATCTCGGTTCATCCCCACGCATGTGGGGAACATATGGAATGTCCTCGATGTGGTGAGATTTTTTGCGGTTCATCCCCACGCATGTGGGGAACATATAATGGCGTCCCGCCGTTGCCTCGACGAGGGCGGTTCATCCCCACGCATGTGGGGAACATTTTAGGAGGGACACCATACACAATTTCTGGTCCGGTTCATCCCCACGCATGTGGGGAACATATCAAAGACGATCTCAGTGAGATCAAGGCCGCCGGTTCATCCCCACGCATGTGGGGAACATGATCAAAAGCGTCTCGGCCAGTTGATCAGGATCGGTTCATCCCCACGCATGTGGGGAACATTGGTCGCCGCGGGCGCCGCGGGTCTTTACGGCCGGTTCATCCCCACGCATGTGGGGAACATA
>JAAYKM010000110.1 GCA_012522415.1 Deltaproteobacteria bacterium
CCCTGAGTTGTCAAGGAGGAAATGAGCCGTAACCCGGGGGGGACCCCAGGCGGGGCAAGGCATGGGCCGCCGCGACGGACTCGTCTTGACATGCTCCTCCCAATCCGGCATATCTGTTCGGAACGTTACCGGAATTTCTTCCGGATCGATCAAACTCCTAGAGAAAGCGAGGGTCGCGTAAACATGGGTTCCGGGTTCTGGTGGGTAAAAATTCTGGTCGTCGGGTTTTTATCGATTTTTCTGTTCATATTCGGGGTGGAAGTCCTGATCGGCACCTACGACCTGAAGCACCCCCAGCTTTTTCTGATGTTCTTCTTTTCCGGAAGCTTCACGATTCTCGTCAGCCTTGTGGGCATCACGTACCCGTTTTTTCAGGTGTATGCTTTTTTTAAACGCGAACCGGACCCACCGGAAAACGATGGGTAGGCCCTTTCAGTGGACCGGGGGGATGCGAAAGGGAAACCCGTCGGGTGGAAAACGGCACACGGCCATTGAGGGGGCTGGGAGGATGACCGGAAAGCCAGAATGATCGTTTTATTTGCGCCGCATTTCATCCATAAAAAAGAAGAGGGGGACATGAGGTGCCGTCGGCTTTGGATTTTGCTTGCCTGGTTCGTTGTGCTTACCACCTTGAACTCCGCATCGGCCGAGGAGAACGACAAATGGTCGGGGACGGTTAAAGCGCTCCTGCGGATGATCGGTGTGGACGGAAAACCCTCGTGAGCAAGCAGGCGCCATCGGCACGGAAAGCAGACCCGAGGGTCCGTGGGGAGGTTCAGGACGGGCCTTTCGTCTCCGCACAGACGGGGCAGCGGCGTTCTCCATCCGATGTCGTGATCAGGCGGGAGGCCATGGTCATTTCCCCGCAACGGTCACAGGGCAGGGATGGGGCCAGCGCGGCATAGGGAGGCATGACCGGGGCATCGATCTCTTCCGTGTCGTAAAGATCGGAAAAGGGCGACTCAAGCAGATCCAGGGCCTTAAGGTACTTCTGCCGTTTAAGGTCGTCCAGGGTGGCGATCCCGTCGTTCATCCTTTTTTCCAAAGCGGCGTACTCCGCCTTCTCTTCTCCCCCGTAGGCGTAAGCCTTGCGGCGGATAAAACGCAGCGCCCGCCCCGTCCCGCGGTCAAACACCGTGTAGGCGTTTTTCCCGTAATCCCTGAGAAGCAGGTTTCCCTTTCCAATCGTTGCCCCCAAAATCACCTGAAAGGCATCGACGGCGCAGGAATCGTTTTCGGAAATCACCACCGTTTCCTCGTCCTCCGATCGAGAGAGGCCAAGTCGCTGCATCGCTTCTCCGGCGACACGGTAACCGTAAACCAGACCCGGACAGAGGTGACCATGAAAATTGACACAGGCCCCAAGATCCCCTCTCTCCCGAAACAAGTCCCCTTTCAGAGAAGGCCCCATCACGTCCCTCCTTACCGTTACGACAAATATGCCACCCCTTTACGGGATATCTTTTTAAAAGGAAAAGGGGGAAGGCCTCCGCCTTCCCCCTTCATTAAAACAGATTACAGTTGTTCCGCCGAAATTCTCATGCTGTAGAAGGACCGGTACACGAAAATACAGGCAATGAGAAAGAAGCCCACCGCAAGGCCCAGTTTCAGCCCCTGGTTGGTCATGGTCACGGCGATTTCCGTTGCCAGCAGACCGAACAGGGTCGTAAACTTGATGACCGGGTTCAAAGAAACCGAGGAGGTGTCCTTGAAGGGGTCGCCGACGGTGTCGCCGACGACGGTCGCCTCGTGAAGCGGCGTGTTCTTTTCCTGCAGATCGACTTCAACGATCTTCTTGGCGTTGTCCCAGCATCCACCGGCGTTCGCCATGAAGATAGCCTGGAACAGGCCGAAGAAGGCGATACCGATCAGGTAACCGATGAAGAAGTAGGGGTTGAAGAAGGCCAGGCCAAGGGCCATGAAGAAAATGACGATGAAGATGTTGATCATTCCCTTCTGGGCGTAAACCGTACAGATCCTGACAACTTCCTTGCTGTCCTCGATCGACGCCGCCTTCTTGCTCAGATCGATGTTTTGTTTGATGTACACCACCGCCTGGTAGGCCCCCGTCACGACGGCCTGAATGGAGGCGCCGGTGAACCAGTAAATCACGGCACCGCCCATGAGGAGACCGAGGATGATTTCCGGCTGCACCAGGGAGAGTTTCGCGATGACGTCTCCAAAGAGCCGCTCGAGAAGGATGATGATCCCGAACACCATTGTCGTCGCGCCGACCACGGCCGTGCCGATCAGAACGGGTTTTGCCGTGGCCTTGAAGGTGTTTCCGGCACCGTCCGCACTTTCCAGGTAATGCTTTGAATAGTCAAAGTCAGGCTCGAAACCGAAGTTTTTCTTGATCTCGTTTTTCACGTTGGGAATGGACTCGATCATGGACAGCTCGTAAATGGACTGGGCGTTATCGGATACGGGCCCGAAGCTGTCGACGGCGATCGTCACAGGACCCATGCCCAGGAAACCAAAGGCCACGAGACCGAAAGCGAAGACCGGCGCGGCAAAGGTGTACTCAGGCGGCATGAGATGCAAGATCGACGCATCCTGCGACACCACATAGGCAATGAACATGAGGAACAGAATGGTCAGGCCCCCCCAGAAGGCGGACAGGTTACCCGCGACCAGACCGGAGAGGATGTTCAGCGAAGGGCCGCCCTGACGGGAGGCGTTTACCGTTTCCTCGCAGTGCCGGGACGTGGGGCTGGTGAAAACCTTCGTGAGTTCCGGGATCAGAGCACCGGCAATGGTTCCGCAACTGATGATGATGGCCAGAGCCCACCAGAGGGAACTGTACTTGACCGGGTCGAGATCGGACAGCAGGTAGTAGCTGGCGCAAAAGGTAACCACAATCGAAACGATCGAGGTGATCCAGACCAGGGTGGTCAGGGGATGCTCGAAGTTGAATTCCTTCTTGTTGCCGAACAGGGCGTTGTTCAGGGCGTGGTTCGTGAAGTAGGAGGCCAGGGACGTAAGGATCATGAGGATACGCATGGCAAAGATCCAGACGACCAGTTTGCCGCCCATTTCCGGATTGTCCGCCAGAGCCAGGGCGATGAAAGCGATGAGGGCGACGCCCGTCACGCCGTAGGTTTCAAAACCGTCCGCCGAGGGACCGACGCTGTCGCCGGCGTTGTCACCCGTACAGTCAGCGATGACACCGGGGTTTTTCGGGTCGTCTTCCGGAAGGTGGAAGACGATCTTCATGAGGTCCGAACCGATGTCGGCGATCTTCGTGAAGATACCCCCGCAGATACGGAGGGCGCTGGCTCCCAGGGACTCACCGATGGCAAAACCGATGAAACAGGGACCGGCCAGTTCTCCCAGATAGGCCAGAATGAGAATCATAAAGAAGAGTTCGACACTGACCAGGAGCAGCCCCACACTCATACCCGAACGCAGGCAGATATTCAGCATGCCCAGGGGCCTCCCCTTCAGGGATGCGAAGGCGGCCCGGGAGTTCGCCACCGTGTTGATCCGAATACCGAACCAGGCCACAACATAGGAACCCAGAATGCCAAGGATGGAACACGCAAGAATGATTCCCACTTCCTTCATCGGCATATGAGAGAGAACGGAGAAATAGTAAATCATACATGCAGCGATCAATACCCACAGGGCCGTCAGAAACTTGCCCTGCTGAATGATGTAGGTCTTGCAGGTTTCCCAGATTGTGTTGGATACGTCCAGCATCGCCTGATGGGCAGGCAGATTTTTGGTCTGCGCGTACTGCAACAGACCGAACCCCAGGCCGATCACACAGATCAGCAGGCCCCAATTGAGAATAGTCAAACCACCGAGTGTCCCCCCCACGAATGCGACCTGGGAGAGGTCCGGCAGTATGATGTCCGCCTCGCCCGCAACGGCGAGAGGCGCCGTCATCAGGACCCCGATGATGGCTGCGAAAAGAATGGACAACAAACGATTACCTTTAAACATCACCTAACCTCCTAGAATTAATTTTTACAGCATCCCTGATATGATACTGATTCATGGCCTTCTGCATGCCTTCCGTAACGACAACCTTGACCGCCCCGCATGCCCGCTTCAGAATATCCGGAAGAGCATTTTCCTCCTCTTCCGAAAACGGTTGCAGAACGTAACGTTCCGTCGTCATCCCTTCACAGGGCCGGCCGATCCCCAAGCGAAGCCGTTTGAAACCGGCTCCTCCCAAATGATCTTCGACGGACATCAATCCCCGATGCCCGCCATGTCCGCCACCCTCCTTCAGGCGAATGGTTGCAAAAGGCAAATCCAAGTCGTCATGAACCATCACGGCATCGCTCAATTCCACCCTGAAAAAACCAGCCAACCGTTGCACCGCGATACCGCTCAAATTCATAAATGTCTGCGGCTTAGCCAGCAGCACAGGAATGCCTTCTATTTTCCCCCTACCCCAATGAGCCTCGAAATCCTTTCGATTGAGCTCGATCCCGTAGAGGCACGCCAGTCTGTCAATAACCAGAAATCCGAAATTATGCCGGCTCAATTGATAGCGCGGCCCCGGATTTCCCAATCCGGCAATCAGCTTCACCTCCCATCTCCCCCATCAGGCAAGCTTTTCAACCCCTTGGGCGCCTTCCCTTTCCCGGGCGGGGTACCGTTTTGCACCCCTTGTCATGCCGAGGCCGAAAAGACGGTCCGCGGGTAGTCCCGTACTCAAATAAACAACGAACTCACCGATTCGTTGTAATAAATCCTCCTGACCGCCTCGCTTAAAAGGGCCGCCACGGACAGCACCTTAATGCGGTTGCAGGCTTTCGCCCGGTCATGAAGCGGAATGGTGTCCGTCACGATGAGTTCCGTTATATTGGACTCCTCGAGCCGGTCAATCGCGGGACCGGACAAAACCGGGTGGGTGCAGCAAACACTGACCTCCAGAGCCCCCGCTCCTTCCAATGCTTTCCCGGCCTGCACGACCGTCCCCGCCGTATCCACCATGTCGTCCAGAATCACGACCTTTTTCCCCTCGACGTTCCCGATGATATTCATCACCTGGGATTCATTCGGTCCTTCCCGGCGCTTATCGATAATCGCCAGACTTGCCCCCAACCGGGAGGCGAAAGCCCGGGCCCGTTCCACACCGCCTGTGTCGGGAGACACGATGACCATGTTGTCCTGATAATGGTCACGCATATACTCGAGGAGGACCGGCGCGGCGAAAAGATTGTCCACGGGAATATCGAAAAAACCCTGGATCTGGCCTGCGTGGAGGTCCATGGCCAGGACCCGGTCGGCGCCCGCCCTGTGAATCAGGTCGGCGACAAGCTTCGCCGTAATAGGCGCCCGGGGGAGAACCTTCCGGTCCTGTCGACCGTAACCGTAATAGGGAATGACTGCCGTGATCCGGTCTGCCGAGGCCCGTTTCATGGCGTCGGTCATGATGAGCAGTTCCATCAACATGAGATTGACGGGAGGACAGGTGGGTTGGACGATGAACACATCCATACCCCGGACATTTTCGTTGATCTCCACCCGACTTTCGCCATCGCTGAAGGTGGTGACATTGGCTTTTCCCAAAGGTACGCCCAGAGACCGGCATATCCTTTCCGCCAGAGCGATATTGGCGTTTCCTGAAAATATTCTCATTCGCTCGAGCATGGAACTCCCTTTCCGTGAAGATATGTGGTTGGGGCGGGAGGATTCGAACCTCCGAATGCAAGAACCAAAATCTTGTGTCTTACCGCTTGACGACGCCCCAACAATCGCCCTTTGCCTGCGCGGGAAAGCTTTCGGGAGACTTATAATGAAGCGGCGACCGCAACAAACCAGTCTTCGTTTTTCTTCAGAACATCGGCGGCCCGCAGCGCTTCACGCTCCCGTTCAAACACCCCGTAAACCGTGGGTCCGCTTCCCGACATCAGCGCTCCCCGGGCACCCAGTCCCATCAAACGACCCTTGAGTCCTTTCAGGGCGGGACAGAGGGCAAGGGAGACTTTTTCTAAATCATTTTGCAGACCTTCCACCAAGTCGCCTATCGTGGAAAATCGGGGGATGCTATAATTTATTGGCGTGTTTGTCAATGTTAAATTGAGTCCGCTGTAAACCTGTGCCGTAGAAAGCTCGAAGCGGGGGTTGACCAGAACGAACCACAGAGGCGGCAGATCCGCGGCAGATTCCAGGCGGTCTCCGATACCGAAGGCCCAGGCCCGGTTGCCGTAAATAAAAAACGGCACATCGGCGCCGAGCCGGGCGCCGATGGCCATCAGGGCCTCCCGGGAAAGGTCGAATCGCAGCATGTCGTTAAGGGCAACCAGGGTCGTGGCCGCGTTGGAACTGCCGCCGCCCAGACCGGCCCCCACGGGGATTCTTTTGTGAAGAACGATTCCCACCCCACCCTGATAAGCGACATCACAAAAAAGGGCCTTGACGGCCCGAAAAACGATATTATCCTCATTTTCCAATTGAGGAAAACCGGGACATGTGATCTCAACACCTTCTTCCCGGCTGGAAAACACCATGGTGTCCTGCAGACTGATTTTCTGCATCAGGGTGGCAATGTCATGATACCCATCCGGACGTTTGCGCAAAACACGCAGGTGGAGATTGATCTTGGACGGGGACGGGACCTCGATCATGACGCGTCTTTTTCTTTCACAAAACGCATCCTCAATTCATAAAGAGCCCCCCCGAGGATCTCTTTCTCCTGTTCGTCCAGGTTCCCCCGGGTTTTCTCCTGAATCATGCTCAGGATATCAATCGTTTGCCGGGCTGCGGTCAGGTTCTTCTCCCGCTTTTGCGTATAGGGATCGGGAATATCGCCGAAATGGTACATGGCCGCCGTACTCAGGGAGAGGATAAAGCCGGTGAAATCCATTGCCGGATAAGCCCCGTCGGCCCGTTCGTCCTTTCCCGCCTCCAGGGCAGGCCCGGCGTCCCTCAAGGTGTCTCCCGCGGATCGGTCCGCCGGCTCTGCAGTGGGGGCTTGAGACTGTACATTTCCCGCTTTGTCGAAGTGGCGTTTGTCCCGGACGACAAACCCCTGTCCCTTTTTTTCCTCTTCCATGGGCTCCTCCGTTCACGGTCGGTTTAATGGTTTACCGGATGGCCTGTTTCCCCGGCCTCATGGCTTCCAGCCTGGCCACCCTTTCCTCCACCGAGGGATGGGTACTGAAAAGACGCATCATGGCACGACCCGAAAGCGGGTTGACAATGAACATATGGGCCGTCTGAGGGTTGGCTTCCATGGGAATCTGATGGGACGCCCGGGAAATTTTCTTCAGGGCGTTGGCCAAACCCCAGGGTTTACCCGATATTTGCGCGCCTCCCTCATCGGCCATGTACTCCCGAGACCGGGAGATGGCCATCTGAATGACCATCGCCGCCAGGGGAGCCAGCACGGCCATGACGATGAGGCCGATCATGTTGGCTCCGCCTCCGTCGTCGTCACTGCCCCGCCCCCCGAAGATCGCGGCGAACTTGGCCATGTTCGCCAGCATGACGATCGCCCCGGCGATCGTCGCCGCAATGGAACCGATCAGCATATCCTTGTTCTTTATGTGGGTCAGCTCGTGGGCCATGACCCCCTCCAGTTCATCCCGGTTGAGGATCCGGAGGATCCCCTCCGTGGCGGCGACCACGGCGTGCTTTTCATCGCGCCCGGTCGCGAAGGCGTTCGGGGTGTCCTGGGGAATAATGTAGACTCTGGGCATGGGCATGGAAGCCTTCATGGCCAGTTCCTTTACCAGATTGTAAAACTCCGGGGCCTGGGTTTCCGTCACTTCCTGGGCGTTGTACATCCGCAGAACGATCTTATCGGAGAACCAGTAGCTCCCGAAATTCATGACCACGGCAAAAACGAAGGCGATGACCACCCCATTTTGTCCGCCGAAGTACCCCCCGATCAACATCAGCAGACCCGTCAGCGCACCGAGCAAAAATACCGTTCTCAACGTATTCATCCTGTCCTCGCATCCCTTCGGCTACTTCTTCGTGAAAACAATTTTACCCTCTTTATCGAGATCGACGAGAATCTCGTCCCCTTCCCTGAAGGTCCCGTCCAGAATCCGGAGCGCCAGGTGATCCAGAACGATCTTCTGGAGCGCCCGCTTCAGGGGCCTTGCGCCGTAAGCGGGATTGTAACCTTCCCGAGCTATATAATGTTTCGCATCCTCTGTCAATTCGATGGCGAGTTTGCGTTCGTCGAGGCGCTTCTGAATCAGGGCGAGCTGGATCAGAACGATCCGGTCGATATCCTCGATGTCCAGGGGCCGGAAGGTGATGATGTCGTCGATCCGGTTCAGGAACTCGGGCCTGAAGGTCGCTTTCAGCGTGTCCATGGTGCGCTGATGCTTCTCCTCATCGCTCAGCTTCTGATTCTGAAGCCACTGACCGCCCACATTGGAGGTCATGATGATAATGGTGTTCTTGAAATCCACCGTCCGCCCATGGCCGTCGGTGAGGCGCCCGTCGTCCAGGATCTGAAGCAGAATATTGAAGACATCCGGATGGGCCTTCTCGATCTCGTCGAACAATAAAACCGCATAAGGCCGCCTTCGAACCGCCTCGGTCAGATACCCCCCCTCGTCATAACCCACATAGCCGGGAGGGGCCCCGATCAGGCGGGCCACGGAATGTTTCTCCATATATTCCGACATATCCACGCGGATCATGGCCTGTTCGTTGTCGAACATGAATTCGGCGAGGGCTCTCGCCAGTTCGGTTTTCCCCACCCCGGTGGGACCGAGAAAAATAAACGACCCGATGGGACGGTTGGGATCCTGAAGCCCCGAACGCGCCCGGCGAAGCGCCCTGGAAACGGCGGCGATACCCTCATCCTGGCCGATGACCCGCATTTTGAGCCGTTCTTCCATGTGAACCAGCTTGTTGACATCACTCTCCATCATCCTGGCCACGGGAATGCCGGTCCAGTTGGCCACCACCTCCGCCACATCCTCGGCGTCCACCTCTTCCTTGAGCATGGCGCTTTCCTGCTGTTTCGCCGCCAGTTCCTCCTGGTCCTTCTCCAGCTCCCTGTTCAGCTCCACCATCTTCCCGTAGCGGATTTCCGCCGCCAGGGCCAGATTTCCGTCCCGCTGGGCGTTCATTTCCTCCGTTTTGAGGGCTTCCATCTGCCCCTTGATCTGCTGGATTTTTTTGATGATTTCCTTTTCAGACGACCAATGGAGTTTCATCCGGTCCATCGTTTCTTTCAGTTCCCCCAGTTCCTGGTCGATCCGGTCCCGCCGTTCCACCGATGTCGGGTCCGTCTCGTTTTTCAGGGACTGTCGTTCGATCTCCAACTGGATGACCTTGCGGTCGATGACGTCGATTTCGGCGGGCATGCTGTCAAGTTCGATTCTCAGCCGGGACGCCGCCTCGTCAATCAGATCCACCGCCTTGTCCGGAAGAAAGCGGTCGCTGATATACCGGTTGGACAGGGTCGCGGCGGCAATAATGGCCACGTCCTTGATCCGGACCCCATGGTGCACCTCGTAACGCTCCTTCAGTCCCCGGAGGATGGCAATGGTATCCTCCACCGTCGGCTCCTTGACCAGGATCGGCTGGAATCGGCGCTCCAGGGCCGGGTCCTTTTCAATGTGCTTGCGGTACTCGTTCAGGGTCGTCGCGCCGACACAGCGCAGCTCTCCCCGGGCCAGGGCGGGTTTCAGCATGTTCGAAGCATCGACCGACCCTTCCGCCGCGCCGGCTCCGACCACCGTGTGAATCTCGTCGATGAACAGGATGATTTCCCCCTCCGCACTCGTCACTTCCTTGAGCACCGCCTTCAAACGTTCCTCGAATTCACCACGGTACTTGGCTCCCGCGACGAGAGAACCGATATCGAGGCCGATCACGCGTTTGTCCTTCAAGCTCTCCGGCACATCGCCGTTGACAATTCGTTGAGCCAGGCCCTCCACGATGGCCGTCTTGCCGACACCGGGCTCCCCGATCAGCACCGGGTTGTTCTTGGTACGGCGGGATAGAACCTGCATGATCCGGCGGATTTCCTCATCCCGGCCGATCACGGGATCGAAGGAACCCTTCCTGGCCAGTTCGTTGAAATCTTTCGCGTATCGTTTCAGAGCCTGATATTTTTCCTCCGGATTCGGATCCGTAATGCGTTGATTACCCCGGATATCCAGAAGCACCTGGAAGATCCCGTCCCGGGTCACGCCGCTTTGCCGCAGGGCATCGACCCCTTCCTTGTCGTCCGCCATGGCGACCAGGATGTGTTCGGCACTGACGTACTCGTCCTTCATCCGGGCCGCTTCCTGTGTCGCCCGGTCCAGTATCCGGTTCAGGCGCTGGCCGAGATAGGCCTGCCCCGTTCCGCCACCGGAAACCCGGGGCAGTTTATCCAGAGATTGCCGTAATTCCATTTCCAGCCTTGCCGGGTCGATACCCGTTTTTCTGAGGATCTCCCCGACAATGCCCCCTTCCTGCCGTAGCAGGACCAGCAGCAGGTGCTCCGCCTCGATGGCCTGATGGCCCGACCGGGCCGCCTCACCCTGGGCCTCCTGAAGCCCCTCCTGCACTTTCAATGTAAACTTGTCGAAACGCATATAACCTCTCTATTCCGTGGGTTTTTCAATCCGCACAAAAATTTTCCCTTTCTTTAAGACCGTCACCATGCCCGTCGATTCGGAAACGACAATGGCCACGGCGTCGGTGACACTCGTAATCCCGGCGGCCGCGATGTGCCGGCTTCCAAGCCCCCTTGGAAAGTCCTTGCTTTCCAGGGCCGCGCTCAGGTGCCTGCCCGCCGTGACGATCACCCCGTTGTTCTGGATGACGAACGCCCCGTCGATAGCCGACAGCTCCTTGATGGTTTCCCTCAGGTCCATGTTCAGAATATTCCGCTCCTCGTCGCGGTAGCCCATAAAGGGGGTGATGATCATCTGCCGGGACAGTTGCATCACCCTCTCGTGATCGCCCAGAACGAAAATGGTCCCGACCCTGCGCCCCTCCCGACCCTGCGCCGCCAGCTCCAGGGCTATGGAAAGCAGGGTTCCGAAGACTTCGGGGTACCCGATCTCCCGGATATCCGAAATATCCTCCGACGTCAGGATTTCAAATTCCTTTCCCACATCGATCACAAAAAGGCTGTCCAGGTATTCGAACCGGGGGATCCCGCTGAGGCAGACAAGGCGGTCACCCCTTTTAAACAGCCCCATGACGATCCCCTTGGCGATGGCAATCTTGATCTGGCCGACACGGGTCAAATTGACGTCGGGCACATTCAGAACGGTAGCCCGTTCCTCGTACTGGCTGGGCAACTCCTTATCGCCCCGGCTGACGACGATGACCTGAAAGTTCTCTACGGTATCGGGAAGATGCTGGTCCGGCACCATGTCCGCATACAACAGAACGGCCTTTGCCTCGATGTTCCTCGCCATCTGAAACGCGAATTCCAGCATCGCCTTGCCCATTGTCTTCATCGGCCCCGTCGTTCCTTTCCGTTGTTTTTTCCGTAATATTAAGCATCGGCGAAAGGGGTGTCAATGTCCGGATACCATTGGACAACGGAAAAAAACGTTGACTAATCTCCAAAATCCGTTATCAAAATAGAGGGAATCAGTCCCAGCTTACGGAGGATTATTTTGAAACTGCCAGCGATCACCGGCACCCTTGAAATGTATATTGCTGAAATCAATCGCATCCCCCTTATTTCAGCGGATGAGGAGTTCCGCCTCGCCGTCAACCTGAAAAAACACAAGGATGTGAAGGACGCCGAAAAACTGGTGATTTCCAACCTTCGTTTCGTTGTCAAGATTGCCTATGAATACAAGCACTACAATCTGAAACTGATCGACCTGATCCAGGAAGGCAATATCGGCCTCATGCACGCCGTCAAAAAATTCGACCCCTACAAGGGTTACCGGCTCATCTCCTACGCGGTCTGGTGGATCCGGGCCTATATTCAGAACTACATCATCCGCAGTTGGAGCATCGTCAAAATCGGCACAACCCAGGCCCAGCGGAAACTCTTCTTCAAGTTGAAGCGGGCGCGGAAGGAACTGGAGATCATGTCGGAAAAACATCCGGAACTCCGGGAAATCGCCGATTCCCTGAACGTCAAGGAAGCGGAGGTGGAGGAGATGGAACTGCGCCTGAAGAACCGGGATGTGTCGCTCAACGCATATTTGAGCGACGAGGAAGACACGACCTACCTTGATTTTCTGACCTACCAGGGGGAGGATCAGGAAGCGGAACTGATCCGGAAAGAGGAAATGGAACTGGTGCAGAAGAATATCTCGGGCGCTATGGCCAACCTGAACGAACGGGAAACATTCATCGTCAAACACCGCGTCATGTCCGACGAACCGCTGACTCTACAGCAAGTCGGCGATCGCTACAACATCACACGGGAGCGGGCCCGGCAGATCGAGAAGCAGGCTCTGAAGAAACTGCAACTGGCGCTCCCCTACCTGGAGAAGGAACGTCTTCTACTCAATTGAGTACGCGTCCGGACGGGCAAGGTTTTCAAAACAGGTGTACTTTTCCAGAAAAGCCAGCTTGATGGTCCCCGTGGGACCGTTACGCTGTTTCCCGATGATGATTTCCGCGATCCCCTTTTCGGGGTTGTCCTCCGCCTTGTTATAGACCTCGTCCCTATAGATGAAGGCGATGACGTCCGCGTCCTGCTCGATCGCACCCGATTCGCGCAGATCCGCCATCTGGGGGCGGCGGTTCGTCCGATCCTCCACCTTTCGGTTCAACTGGGACAGGGCGATGATGGGCACCTCCAGCTCCTTGGCCAAGGCTTTCAGGGATCGGCTGATTTCCGAAATTTCCTGTTCCCGGGATTCCCTGAACATACCGCCCTTCATCAACTGGAGATAATCGAGAATGATCAGGCCCAGGCCCTGGTCCGCTTTCAGGCGCCGCGACTTGGCCTTCATTTCGAGAACGGTGATGGCCGGTGAATCATCGATGAAAATCGCGGCCTCCGAGAGTTCACTCGCCACCTTGACCAGCTTCGGCCAGTCCGTTTCCCCAAGGAAACCCTTCCTCAAGCGCTGGGAATCGACACGGGCCTCCGAGGCGAGCATACGGAGGGCGAGCTGTTCCTTCGCCATTTCCAGGGAAAACACCGCCACGGGCACACCCGATTTCATGGCGGCATTCTGGGCGATATTGAGGGCGAACGCGGTTTTTCCCATGCTCGGGCGGCCGGCGATGATGATCAGGTCGGAATTTTGCAGTCCCGATGTGATTTCATCAAGCTTGCCGAATCCCGTGGGCACGCCGGTGATGAGTTCCTTTTTCTCGGCCAGTTTTTCGATTTTCCGGAAGCTGTCCTTGACGATCTCCCTCATCGTGAAAAAGGAGGGGCGAATCTTGTTTTCCGAGATCTCGAAAATGGCATGTTCCGCCTCGTCCAGGAGTGCGTCCACATCGGCCCCGGCATTGTAGGTCTTTTGCAGAATACCCGTCGCCGTGGCGATCAGGTTCCGTAAAACCGCCTTTTCTTTAACGATACGGCAATAATGGGCAATGTTTGCGGCCGAAGGCACGCTGTCGACAAGCGAGGCCAGGTAAGCCATCCCGCCGACCTGATCCAGGTGCTTGCGGTCCTTCAGCAGGCTGCTCAGGGTGACGAGATCGCTGGGTTCACCCCGCTCGGAAAGCTCCGTAATGGCGTTGAATATCTTGCGATGCCCCTCCGTGTAAAAATCATCACTGGAAAGGAGTTCGAGAACGGTGTTCAGGGAGTGGTTATCAAGTAAAATCCCCCCCAAAACCGATTGTTCGGCTTCCATGTTCTGGGGGGGTACTTTATAGATGGATGCGTCGGCATCCGTTTTCGCGCGCATATTGCAAAGACCTGACAAGAACAATAACCCGTGAACCCGTCATGAGGGAAGAGGGAGCAGAATGCCCCCCGCCGGGCGTTCTTCCATGACGGGCGGGATCAGTTTTCGGCTACGACCACCACCTTGATTTCGGCGGTGACACCGGCGCTCAATTTCACCGTCACGGGGAATTCGCCCAACTCCCTGAGGGGTTCTTCCAGCACGATGTGCTTCCTATCCACGGTGATTCCCTGGGCGGTGAGATTCTCCTCGATGTCCCTGGTGTTGACGGAGCCGAACAATTTATCCTGCTCGCCGACTTTCCGGGCAATGGTGCAGACGACTTCCGACAGACGGGTCGCAAAATCTTCCGCCTTTTTTCTCTCTCTTTCCGTTTTGCGCAGAATCTGTTTCTTCTGCTCCTCGATCATGCGTATATTCCGCCTGCTGACTTCCACGGCAAGACCACGGGGAACAAGATAATTCCGCCCGTAACCATCTGCGACCTTGACGATATCACCCGCCTGGCCGAGAGTGCCGATATCTTCCTTTAATATAACCTCCATTGAAATCCTCCTGTGCTTTCTGTACCCCCGCCCGCAATTCACGGCCGGGACGCGGGGAATGCCCGTACCCGGGATCTGGCCGTGACGGGACAAAGGCCCTGCCCGTCCGGCGCCGGAATCGTCAGGTCCCGGCGGGCAAAAGGTCCCGCCGCCTACCTGCCGTCCGCCACAACGAAAGGCAGCAGGGCGATCGACCGGGCCCTTTTGATGGCCAGGGTAATTTCTCGCTGGTGTTTCGCGCAGCTCCCCGTAATGCGCCGGGGCATGATTTTACCCCGCTCGGTCAGGAAATCACGAAGGGACTGGGGATCCTTGTACTCGATTTTCAGATTCGAATCGGAGCAGAACCGGCAAAACTTTCTCCTGTGATAAAATCTTCTCTGGGGCCGGGATCCTCCCTGGGGTCTGGGCCTATAGCTTCCCTGTGTCATTTTTTCTCCTCCTCTGTCTCCGGAGCCGCGTCCGTCTTTTCCTCCGCAGCGTCCTCCTCCGTCGTCGCCTCCCCGTCTTTCTCTTCTTCCACCGGTTCCTCCGCCTTGACGGCGGCGGCGATAATTTCCTCGACTTCCCCGACGGTGATTTCTTCCGCGGTCTTAACGGTGAGATATTTCAGAATTTTATC
>JAAYKM010000111.1 GCA_012522415.1 Deltaproteobacteria bacterium
CCCGACAGTTGGAATCGGAAGGTGTGCAGTCCCTTCTCCTGAGCGTGGGCGGCAACGTTCGCGCGATCGGCGGAAAAATCCTCAACGCAGACAATCAAGAATCCTACTGGACCATCTGGATCCAGTACCCGGACAAAACATCGGATCAGGAAGATATGTTTGCCTTGATCATCGCGGGCCTTTCCGTCGTATCCAGCGGAGTCTATGAACGATATTATACGGTCAACGACATTCGTTACCACCACATCATCGACCCGGAGACGCTGATGCCGGCCGGCCGCTTTGCCCAGGTGACGCTCCTCTGTCCGGATTCGGGTCTGGCGGATGCGTTGTCCACGTACGTATTCAATCTGTCGGCGGAGGAGGGGATGCGCTACATCGAATCGTTGGAGAACATGGAAGCCTGCTGGGTGACCGGCGAGGGTGAAATCCTGTATTCCTCGGGATTTTCAGCCTACATCAAAGCATCCGGAAAAGACCGGTCCGACCGGTAAACAAGTAGACCGGCACACGGAAAATGGCGCCCCTCGGGGCGTCATTGCTTTGAAAAGGGTGCTTTATCTGTTTTCCAGCGTCCGGATCCTGTCGTACAAGAAGCGGTTGATCGGCGTGTCGATGCCGTGCTTGGCGCCCAGGGACAATACGGTTCCGGCAAACAGCTCCACCTCAGTGGGGCGTCCGCTGTCCAGGTCCTGAGCCAGTGAAGGCTTTCCTTCCGGCCGAAGGGTATCCAGGACGTCCAGCCAGTAATTGAGGTCCTGCTGTGTCAATTCGATGCCTTCGGCCGCAGCGAGCGGGATCACCTCTTCCATGGCGGCGATCATGGTGCGGCGGGCTTCGCCCGGCTGCTGGATCGTGCCGTAGGTTCCCCGAAAAACGGCTACTGCCTGGTTGACGCCTACATTGAGCATGAACTTGCCCCACAGTCTGGCCTTCATATCCGTGTCGACTTGATGGGGAAATTCCGTTCGAATAAAAAAGTCTTCCACGCTGCGGACCCGGGGTGTCAGAAGTCCCTTTTCTCCTTCACCGAAGCAAACCAGTCCCATATTCTTGTAGGTCAACTCGTTATCCGATCGTATGCCGTCCATGCCCTGGGCGACGGCGTACAGCACCTTTTCACGGCCATAGCGCTTTCCGATGATCTCTTCGCTCACAATGCCGTTTAAAAAGGACAGGATCAGCGTATCGGTTCCGATTTGATTTTCGGCGTCCCGGATGGCCTGCTCCAAGCCCTCAAACTTGACGGTGAACAACATGAGATCCGCCGGACCGGTCTGTTCTTCGGGGGCGATGAAGTGAAACCGACAGGGTTCTTCGTTGCAGAAGATGGGGGTGGTTTCATAGCGCTGTTGGCGATCGGTTCCCGCGACGATGCGAAGATCTTCGAAGGGCATTCTGCGACTCAGATGGTGGGCGTACATGATACCCAGAGAGCCCAGGCCGATCAGGGATACGGTTTTGATTGCAGGGTGCGACATCGGTTTGTTCCTTTCGGGATAGTTTGTAACAATGGGATTGTACCACAACC
>JAAYKM010000112.1 GCA_012522415.1 Deltaproteobacteria bacterium
GCAAAAAGCGGGTAGATCAGTTGTTTAATATCATCTTACACCGCGCCTTTACCGGTGATCTCACGGTCAAGTGGCGTGAGGCGCATATGAAGGAACTTCTGGCGGAGATGGAGACGCAGGCCAAGGCACTTGAAACCGTTGGGACGCAGCCATGAACTATTCCGATTCTTATCGCCACCTCCTTCAGAATGCCCAAGCCGCTATGTTGGCAGCTATCGAAATATACAATAAGCCCCGCTTTGCCTATCGCGACGAGTGTTTTTCCATCCTTCTTTTGAACGCATGGGAATTAATCCTCAAAGCATTGATTTCCAAAAATCGAAAATCCATCTACTATCCTAAGAAGCGAACCGAGGCCTATAAGACCCTGTCCTGTCGGGATGCTTTTGCTCGCGCCCAAAAATATTTTCCGAAGAACATCCCAGCACTTCCTGTTCGCAGAAACCTCGAATTGCTAACGACCTATAGAGATAATGCGGTTCACTTCTATAACACTCCCGGTTTTGGAACGGTCATCTACTCGCTGGCACAGACCGGCATCGTCAATTTTCGTGACCTGATGGCACAATCATTCGGTGTTCACATCGAGGAAGAGATTACCTGGAATCTTATGCCTCTCGGCTTGCACTGCCCAGTGGATGCGATCACCTACATGTCGGACGATTATACCCGTCAGGATCATGCCCGCGCGCCGGTGAAACATTTTCTTTCAGAACTGGCCGCTGCATTGGGTGAGATCGAAAAATCCGGAATAGACACTGGCCGCCTCATGACAGTCTTCAAAGTAAAGTTGGAGTCCGTGAAAAAGGTGGAGTATGCCGATGTTATCGCCGGGGTCAAGCCTGATGGAGGCATATCAGGAACCGGGCCGCTGATCATCGAGAAGCGGTTTGACCCCAATGATCCCAACTGGGTACGGCGTAAAGAAATACTCGATGACATCACTGAATTGCACGGCAGCAAATTCACTTCGTATATCTTTGATGCTGTCGTCTGGCATCGCAAAATCAAGAACAATCCACGCCTGTGCTGGGTATCGCATGAGGGCGTGTTGACCAAGTACTCCCGTGAAATCATCGCAATTTTCCGAAGGCTGACCGCGAAACAAATAGAAGCCGCGTTGGCAGCCTACCGAGAGCACATGAGGCAGCGAACAAGGAGGGTCAAAAAATGAGCAGCATATCTGCCCCCCCTCGCTCCAACATTATCCTCTACCAAACCGAGGACGAGCAAAGCTGGCAGGAGTTCTACAACCAAGCTATGACCTACCTTTTCGTGTATTTCGTGGTTCCAAGGAGGCTCACATGCTGACCGCTTTACGAATCGGAAACTTCAAGGTCTTTGCCGAATCGCAGCGGATTCCTATCCGACCTTTGACCCTGATCTATGGTGCAAACAGTTCCGAGCGTTTTAGTATGGGAGGAAACAATGACCCAAGAGCTTGAACAGATCGAATATCGTCAGGGCATGCTTGAAAAGGGCATGAAGCCCAATACCCTTCCCGTAAAAATATGGCGGAGAGCAAAAATCCCTGCGGATGTGCGCGCAGCAATAAGCGCGGAAAGCCTGCTTGGCCTCGGCGGCCTTTACGGCGACAAGAAGACCGGTGATCCGATGGAATACGATTACCTCAAACTGATTCTGACCGACGGCGTGATCCTGAACATTGCCCCACTGTGGGAATTGGTCCCCTGGAACGAGCCCAAAAAATACTGGGAAGAATTGCAGGAAGGGAAATACGACTGGTCCCACATTGCCTATCAGCTTTGGCCAGAGAGGGTAAAGGAAGCTTGTAAAAAGAATCGTTCCATTGCCATTGCTCATGGGGCAGTGGACAGAAATTTAAGAGGTATGTTGCTTTGAACGCTAAAGAACTGACTGAACATATTGCTCTGGGAGAGGACAGCACCCGGCAATTCAAGGCGGATATCCGCAATGGGGAATCTTTGGCCTCGGAGATGGCGGCTTTTGCCAATGCAGAGGGTGGGCTCATTCTCATTGGTGTTGCTGACGATGGTTCTACTCCAGGGCTTTTAAAAGAAGATGTGGGCCGGATCAATCAGCTCATCAGCAATGCAGCCAGCCATCTGGTGCGTAGTCCTTTGACCGTACAAACTGAAAATGTAGCCGTTGGCAAGAACAGAATCGTGATTGTTCTAAACGTCCCCAAGGGGATCGACAAACCCTATTTCGACAAGAACGGCGTGATCTGGCTTAAGGTGGGCGCAGACAAACGGCGGGTGAACTCCAAGGAGGAGCTTCGCAGGCTTTTCCAGATTTCAGGCCAGTTTCATGCCGATGAAATGCCCACCAAGGCGGGATTGGAAGCGCTGGATAAACTACGCTTTCGCGATTTTATCCGTGATGTCTATAAACGCGAATTTCCTGAAGGACCTTCGGAATTGTTGCGTTTTTTGCAGAACATGAACCTTGCCACTGAAGCCGGTTTTTTGAATTTGGCCGGACTGCTGATGTTTGCCGAATTCCCGGAACGGTTCACGCCTCAGTTTGTGGTCAAGGCCATTCGCTACCCGGGGAATAAGATTCATGCGACCGATTAC
The DNA here is from genome assembly GCA_012522415.1 of Deltaproteobacteria bacterium. Lineage (NCBI taxonomy): Bacteria > Pseudomonadati > Myxococcota > Myxococcia > Deltaproteobacteria bacterium. The sequence continues at coordinate 2,562 of JAAYKM010000112.1, forward strand.
CTGGATACAGAAGACTTTGCCGGGCCGCTAAGAAAAATCTTCGATGATGCTTTAGGCTTTATTATGCGGAATCTCCACAAAGTGCAGGCCGGACGCGGCGTGAATGCCCCCGGATTGCCTGAAATTCCCGAAACCGTTTTTGAGGAACTATTGGTAAACGCTTTGGTGCATCGGGATTACCTGGTGAGCGCGCCTATTCGTCTGTTCATATTCGATAATCGTATCGAAATTATCAGCCCGGGGCATCTGCCCAATAATTTGACTGTGGAGAAGATTCTGTCGGGGATTTCGAACATACGCAATCCGATTATTGTCTCCTTTGTGGCCAAGGGACTTCTGCCTTATCACGGCCTGGGTTCCGGCATCAAACGCGCGATCGATGCCTGGCCGCACATTGATTTCGCGGACGATCACGAGGGTTGCCTTTTTACTGCCACAGTGCACCGGACTCCCGCAGATAAGCTAAAACTGGCAACAGTTTTACCGAAAGCGTCGGGAAAGCGTCGGGAAAGCGTCGGGAAAACATCGAGGAAAATCCTGGACGCCTGCCAAAAGAACAAAGGGATCACCATTCCGGAAATAGCCGCTTTAGCCGGCGTGACCGAACGATCGATAGAA